>CAYPOE010000184.1:0-5264 GCA_964412285.1 uncultured Eubacteriales bacterium
ATCCGTAGTAGATCGCGTCGATCAGCTCTTCGCGGTCAATCGCCATGTTCATTGCGCGACGGAAGCGCACGTCCTGCACCATGACTTGATAACCCTCGTCGCCCCATGTCAAGTTGATCATGATGTCGGTCGGAGTCATGTGCATGGGTACGATCTGCGTCGCAAAGCCGCCCTTCTCTTCGTTCTCTTTGTATAGTGCGATGTTGACCATGGCGGCCGACTCACGCATGAAGTCTACCTCGCCGGACAGCGTCTTCAACTGTACCATTTCCATGTCGGTGACGAGCGTCGACTCGACCGTATCGATGTATGGCAGCTGATTGCCAGCCTCATCGATCTTGAAGTAGTACGGATTGCGCTCGTAGACATACGTCGTGTCATTCGCTGACACCAATACCCACGGGTACAGCTTGGGGAAGCCGATGCCTTCTTTGCGATTGAGCTCCCAGTTCGTGATGTCGATCTTGTTGAACAGATTGACCCACGTCTTTTCCTCGCCCTTGGCGATGCCAAACTCGTCACAGAGTGCGTCCCACTCGGCTTTGTCCGCGTCGGTCGCGTACTTGGGGTGGAACTTTTTGAGGTAGTGCGAGGGCTTCAACAGATCGGTGTAACCTACCCAACCGACGATGGCCAGACGAATGACGAAACCGCCGTACGGCTGGTCGAACTTGATCTTGAAAGTCCAATCATCGACAGCTTCAAACACCAACGGATTGCCGTCAGGCTTATTGCCACTCTTCATCCACGCAGGAATAACGGGTGTGATTTCCTCGTTGAACTGGAAATCTTCGATCGCGAAACGGAAGTCCTCCATCGTGACAGGATTGCCATCCGACCATTTGAGGCCTTCACGCAGATAGAACGTGAACTCCTTCTGATCGTCCGTAACGTCGTAGCCCTTTAAGATGTTACCCGTAACCTCTTTACCGAGGATACCCGGGGTATTCATCAGCGGCTCGTTGTTCATGACGAACACATCCGCGTCCCAGTCTACAACCGACGTAACGGTGCGCATCACGCCGCCGTACTTACCAACCTCGTACTTCATGAGATCGGTCGGTACTTCGTTGACGAGCTTGGGTACCTTGGGCAGACGATCCTCGACTGCGGGCAGATCCTTGCCGTCAAACCACGGGGACTGATTCAGTGTGACATTCGATAGATCCTCGATATCCGAAGTAGTATCGGTAATTTCTGTGTCTACCGCCTTGGTGGCGTCATCGGTTTTAATCGTTTCTTCAGCTGCGGCATCCTCCGTGGTATCGGTCGCCTCCGTCGTCGCCGTATCGACAGCCTCATTGGTTGTCGTGTCAGACGCCGGCGTATTGGACGTACCACCGCCGCAACCCGCTAACATGGACAGTGTAATGATCCCTGCCAGTAACGCGGAAAGTCTTCGCTTCATGCACAATCTCCTCTTTGTAATATTTGTGTAAAATGTCACACACATATTTATACCATGTTCTATCGAATTTGTCAATTCTATCGAAATAATCTTATGCAAAATCACGATAACGGCGCGTCTCTACTCGCATACGTGATACAATGTGCGCGCCACCGCATCTGCACACGCGTACAAATCATCTTTGCAGCGCAACTTGGCCTCGCCAAACGGTACGGCAACACGGTTGATGCTGTGTACCGCGCAGATCCCCGCATCGTACGCCTGTCGCATATCGTCCAAGCAAACGTCGCCCGCGAGTACGATCACAGGTACCCCCGCAGCCTTGGCGCGTTTGGCC
This sequence comes from uncultured Eubacteriales bacterium, assembly GCA_964412285.1. Taxonomy (GTDB): domain Bacteria; phylum Bacillota; class Clostridia; order Monoglobales; family CAYZNM01; genus CAYZNM01. Next base: position 1,746 of record CAYPOE010000184.1, read on the forward strand.
ACGCCGTGTATGACTTTGCCCGACAGACTCTGCGAATCGAATCGCCCTTCGCCGGTGATCACAAAAGAGGCGCGTTGGAGCAGTGCATCGAAGCCGGTCATATCGAGTACGGTATCGATGCCGCTGCGCAGCGTACCGCCGAGCAGCGCGACCGTACCTGCACCCATGCCACCCGCCGCACCGCCGCCCGGTATGTCTTCAACGCATATGCCGACGTCCTCGCGGATGCGGCGCGCGAACCATTGCAGACCCTCGTCGAGCCGCCGTATCATTTCGTCGTCCGCGCCCTTCTGTCGCGCGTAGATATATGCCGCGCCGTTTGTACCGTACAGCGGGTTGTTGACGTCGCACATCGCCGTGATGCGCGCGCCGTGCAGTTGCACGCCCGACACATCGATGTGCGCTATATCCTTGAGCGTACCGCCCGTCGGTATGAATGACTTGCCGTCCCGATCGGTGAATACCGCACCCAATGCCGCCGCCAATCCCGCACCGCCGTCGTTGGTGCTGCTGCCGCCGAGTGCGAGCGTAATGCGTTTGCAGCCGCGCCCCAACGCATCGGCGATGAGTTCGCCCACGCCGTAGGTCGTGGTCAGCTCGGGATTGGCGCAGTCCGCGACGAGCGGCAGTCCCGCGCACTGCGCCATCTCGATCACAGCCGTCGCCGTCGCATCGCCGTCCACAATGGCATAGTCCGCCTGCATCGGGCGCCCATACGCGTCGTTGACCGTACATGTGATGCGCCGCCCGCCCGCACTCTGCAACACACAATCGAGACTGCCTTCGCCGCCGTCGGCGATGGGTATCTGGATGATGGGCGCATCTGTGACGCGCGCGAACGCCTTGGCGATGCCGTCGCAGACTTCGATCGACGACATAGTGCCCTTGAATGAGTCGGGTGCGATGATGATGTGTTTCATACTCCGTTCCCCTTCCGTGATCTATTATGTGGTTTACAATATTATATAAAATTTGATATAATATACGCAAGCATGAAAATGGAGAACCCCCTATACTATGAAACGTATACTTCTATTGATACTTCTGTGTCTGATGACGACCCATCATCTACAGGCGCGCGCGGCGGAACAGCCGCTGCTGCGCGTCGGGCTGCACTACGGCAGCGGCTGCAAGGGCAGCTATACGCTGACCTGCAGTGCGGGATTCAAAGAAATCTCGGGTACATCGATCACGGTCACGGCGACGAGTAGCCGCGTGATCTTCTCATCGGTGGGCGGCACGGTGTCCGACGACTACGCCATGCCGCTCACGCCGTACGGCGTAGCCACGATCGAGGGCAAGTCGTATCGCGGCTCGTTCCTGTTCACGACGACGTCGGATGGACTGTCCGCCGTCAACCTCGTGTGGCTCGAGGAATACTTGCAATCGGTCGTACCGTCCGAGATGCCGTCGCACTGGCCCGCCGAGGCGCTCAAGACACAGGCCGTGTGCGCGCGCACCTACGCGATGCGCAACATCAACAAGCATAAGTCGGATGGGTTCGATCTCTGCGCGGGCGTACACTGCCAAGCCTACAACGGCGTGTCGCAGGAGAAACAGGGCGTCACCGATGCGATCGGGTGGACGCGCGGACAGATCGTGATCTATCGCACGCAACCCATCGACGTCTACTACTTCTCGACGAGCGGCGGCTTCACGGAAGACGTCGGCGACGTCTGGGGCGGCGATCTGCCGTACCTGACCTCGGTCGACGATAGCTACGAGAATCCGCTGTCGCCGCACTACACATGGACGCGCACGTACACGGCCGCCGAACTGAGTGCCAAACTCAAGGCGCGCGGCGTCGACGTCGGCACCGTGACCGACGTCGAGATATTGTCGACGACGCCCAACGGCGCGGTCACATCGCTGCGCGTTACGGGTACGGGCGGTACCAAGACGTATACCAAAGAGGGCTGCCGCACGTTCCTCGGCGGTGAAAACGGCATGTTGAGCCAGAGTTATATCGTGCGGCGCGGCAGCGGCGGCGTCGCGTCGTCGACGAGCGGGTTGCTCGACATGAGCCATCTATATATAAAGTCTGCCGATGGCATGACGGCGTTTACCAAAGATACGTTGCATACGCTCGGCGACAAGCCCGGCACATTGAGCACTAAGATGACGTACGACGGGTTGTTTCGATTCTATGGGCGCGGCTTTGGACATTTGGTGGGTATGAGTCAGTACGGCGCAAAGGGCATGGCCGATGCGGGGTTCAAGTATCACGAGATACTGCCGCACTACTATCGAAATACCGAGCTGCTACAGGCATACGAGTGAGCGTATAAGCGTATATATAATTAAGTATATTCTTGATTGACGATGGCTTGAGTTCTTACTTTCTCACTTCTTACTTTGGGCGAAAAAATACCGACACAGCGTGTGCTTTGTCGGTATTTGAATTATTGCTGATCCTCGAGTCCGAAACGCTTCTTGAAACGATCCACGCGTCCGCTGACGTCCACAAACTTTTGCTTCCCTGTAAAGAACGGATGACACTTGGAGCAGATTTCAACGTGTATATTCTGCTTGGTGCTGCGTGTTTCGATAACCTCGCCGCACGCGCATATGATCTTTACATCTTCATACTGGGGATGGATAGCCGCCTTCATTGCTTTCACCTCTTGTCATAATAATCTGCACTATATTATATCATATATGATATGGATTGGCAAGTATTTTTCGTATGATTTCATGCAATATGCAGTTTTGGAACATCCGTTATCATAAATCCATGTACGAGCAAATATTATTATATAAAATAACGTAAAAACGCGAAAAAGGTATTGACAAACTATCTACAATGTGTTAGTATAATTGTTGTAGATATTCTACTATTTGTGCCGGAGGTAAGGCTACATGCAAAGAGGAAAAGTAAAATGGTTCAATGCCGAGAAGGGTTACGGCTTTATTGAATCCGAGGGCGGCGGCGATGTATTCGTGCATTTCTCCGCAATCAACATGGAAGGCTATAAGTCGTTGGAAGAAGGCATGGAAGTTGAGTTCGACGTGATTGATGGCGCGAAAGGTCCCCAAGCCGCTAACGTAACAAAGGTTTGATGCTGGGATTCCTTTTGAGCGTTTAACATATATAAAAGGCGCGTTACGGCGCGTCAGTGTTTTTCGCTACGGATATCGCAATAAACAACCTTGTATTACGGTTTGTTGTTTAAGGTAACGGCCAGATCGTTGTCGAGAGTGCGCAAGCCCCACTAACCCCGGGGCTTGCACCGTTACAAGGGGTTTCTGCATCACTACAAAGATTCCTCAAACAACGTCGAAAAAAGCACTTGACAAACCCCGGAAGATGTTGTATACTAAATAAGCAGTCAACGAGTAACACCCAAAACGCTGTTCGCAGTAAGAAAAAAATGCTTGACAAACGCAAGCGGATGTTGTATAATAAAAAAGCAGTGAGCGAGTAACACAAAGTTCACAGCATACAAAGCATAGTGGCCCAGGAGCTCAGCTGGTTAGAGTGCGAGCCTGTCACGCTCGAGGTCGAGGGTTCGAGCCCCT
>CAYPOE010000185.1:0-5172 GCA_964412285.1 uncultured Eubacteriales bacterium
AGACGAGCAGCGTCGTCGGTATGATGCAGATGAGTATGAGTACGAGCAATGAAAACATACCCGAGTCGTAGCCCATGTCGATGGATGCCATGTTCATAAACAAGAAGATCACGGCCGCGACCATATACATACCTACACATATTGCGATGATGCGGCCTGACCGACGGCGTTCGGCTGCGGTTTCGTACGTACCCGCGATGTCCTCACGCTGTAGCCCTGCGAGTATGGCGGAGACGTCGCCGATGCTCGCGATGGTCGCGTTGTACGCGTCCTCCTCGGATTTCCCTGTGGCGATGTAGTCCTCGTACTTGTCTATCAAATTGCTGATCAGCTCCTCCATGAGATCGAGTGAGCGTTTGGTTTTGGGAGCGTCGTTGAACAGCTCCTCTACGTGATGCCGTATCTTGACAGGCATATGATCCCCCACTTCTTATGATTTCTGTGATATTTCTGTGTGGTTAGACCAGTAATTGGTCTATTAACGTCTTGACTGTTTCCCAATCCGCTTTGTTCTGTTGATACACGGACACGCCCGTCGGCGTGATCTTGTAGTACCGCCGTCGCGCTGTCGTATGTTCCTCGCCCCAGTATGCGACGATGCACTGTGATGATTCGAGTCGCCGGAACGCCTGATACAGACTGGCCTCTTTCAACTCATACGCGCCGCCCGTCGCTTCCCGCACGGCCTTGTTGATTTCATAGCCGTAACTGTCGCGCTTCATGAGTTGTGCCAATATAATGGTTTCCACATGCCCGCGAATTATGTCTGACGATATGGACATCTGTAACCCCCTTTGCTGCTACACTTGTATAACGTATGTATATTGTAGCACATGATACCTTGTTTGTCAAGGTATATAGATACAAAAAATATAAAAAGAAACGTCCGTTTGTACGGACGTTTCTGTATATTCTATGACTCGCCGTTACTCGGCGTATGTCGTACGATTATCCAATACCGTGTCGAGCCACGTGACCGACAGCTCGAACCACGGCTGTACAGCCGGGTTGATCATGAACGAGCGACCCGCCGTCGTATGGTTGGCGAGCGACAGGCCGTGCTTGCCGTCGGCAAACATGTGATACTCGACGGGTACGCCATGCTGGATCATCGCGTCGACGTACCGCTGCGTGTGTACGGGGAATACCACGGGATCGTTGTACGTGATCCAGACGAAGCATGGAGCTGTGTCAGCCGACACGTACTTGTCTGTCGACAGCGCGACGAGTTCGTCGTCGGTATACTCGGTCTTGCCCATCATGATGTCGTAGATCCAGTGGCCGTGTTCGCGATCCAAGACGCCTTGACCATCCTGCGTCGGCAACGGGAATACGATGACGGGGTAGCTCAGGATCGCCGCATTGGGCTTGCAGAGTGCCGCCTCCTTGCCTGTGAGCCGCGTCGCGTCGGTATTCCACCGCGCGGCCATGCACGACGCGAGGTGTCCGCCGGCCGAGAAGCCGATGCAGGCGATCTTGTCCGGGTCGACGCCCCACTGGTCGGCGTTTTCACGGATGTACGCAATCGACGCGAACGCCTCGGTCATAGGCACGTCGAGCGGCTGTTCAACCGTGTACCGCAGCGTGAACGCGTGATACCCCTTGGCCGCGTAGTTCAGTGCGATGAACTCGGCCTCACGATCAGACGTAAACTTATACCCGCCGCCGGGCAGTACGAGCATCGCCGGACGCTTGCGCCCTGCGTCATACTCCTTGGAACCCTCTATCGTATAGCAGTGCAGCACCGCGCCTTTGAACTGCGGCAGCTTGATGGTTTCACTATGCATAATGTGCCTCCTAAGCGTCGGGGTTGGGAATCATGACATCTCTGAGTATTGCGAGCAGGTTGCCATAGCCTTGTAGGAACGCGCGGAGTGTACGTGCCGTCGCGCCGTACGGCAGGAACTGCGCGGGTGTGAGTGCGTCGCCCTCGTACGCGAGCAGGAACTCGGGCATGGTCTTGAGTTCGGCGAGAATCGCGCCGTCGACGGGCTTGTCAATGCGAGCTTCGGGCGATACGGCGCTGTTGTTGAACTGCACCTGATACGCGTGCGGCAGCGTGAGTACGACGTCGCCGCCGATGAACTCCGACCAGTGCAAGTGCGAACGGCAGGCCGCCGACAGCAACCTGGTCTGATAGCCGCGCTGCTGATAGATCGCATACGCGTGCTTGAATACGGCTACGCCCGCCCAGTCGAGTACGCCAGGGGTTATGGCTTTCTTCTCTTTGGCCGCGACGACCTTGAGCCAGTCGTCGGTACGTCCGACCATGATCGTGCAGACGGGACGCATATCCTGCGTGGGCAGACCCGCGTCCTTGCGACGCTTGAGACCGCGTTCGACGGCTTCGGCGACGGCGAGCGACTGTGCGACGGTAAAGCATACGGTTGCGTTGACGTTGACGCCGTGAAACGTAGCCTCTTCGATGGCCTGTACGCCGGCCTCGGTCACGGGCAGTTTGACCTGCATGTTAGGCGCGAGCGTGTTGAAGTACACGGCTTGCTCGGCCATATACTTGGCGTCACGGTAGTAGCGCGCGTCGGTCTGGATCGAGAGTCGACCGCACTTGCCGTTGCTCGACTCGAAGATGGGCAGGAACTCTTTTGCGCCGACGACGGCCATGTGCTCGATGATCTTCCATGCGAGTATGTCCTCGTTGGCCGTGGGATTCTGCGCGATGATGGCATCAATCGCGGCGCGGTATGTAGGCAACTCCTTGCCCAACACCTCGGTCACGATGACGGGGTTAGTCGTAGCGCCTACGCCACCGCTTTCGATGGCGTATTGGATTTCGGGCAGCGAGCAACTGTCGTTCCAGAGTTCGGTGACGGTATTTGCAACACTCTCGTGCAATGGGCCTTTATACATGTTGCCTCCTTTAACTGTTCTGTTGCTGTTCACGCAACACTTCGGCGCGCGAACGGCGTATGCGCGAGGATGCGGCCACAGGGGCGGCGGCTGACGGCGGTGGGGCGGTCGGCGGCGCGATGGGCGCAGATGGCACGACAGGCGAAGACGATGCGATGGGCGTGGGTGGTGCGCCAGTCGATGGCGGGGCGGCAGGACGTGTTGGGCGCGAACCCGGGGATGGTGCAGCTTGGGCGGCTGCGGCGATCTCGTCGAGCATTGCGGTATAGCGCGCATCGTACGTAGGTTCGACGTAGCGGTCGTCGCCGAGGTGGAGAATGACCCAGAGACTGTACATCATAAAGCCCGGCGCGGCCACGTGCGGATGCACGATGTTGGGGCGGACTTTGACGACGTCGCCCTCGAAGAGAAGCCCGGCCTCGTTTCCGATCTGGCACAAGCCGTAGCCGTCGGCGGGATTGAACTTGTAGAACACGAGTTCAGGATGCCTGTGCGAGTGCGGTGGATACGAAGACCAGCGTCCGGCCGGCGTGATCCATTCGCCGACGACGAGGTTGGACAACGGCGCATTGGTCGAATCTATGAGGACGCGCTCGTAGTGGCTCATCGTATCGTCGAGTACGCCCGCGCCGTGCAACTCGGACTTGACTGTGTCGGACGTATAGAGCGTGGGCGGGAAATTGAACACGTTATCTGTCTTGATGATGGCCAATTCGGAACGGTCGGAATGGCAGGTAATCGTGACCTTGACGTTATACGCGACATGCAGCGCCGTGGGGCTCTGGGTAAACAGGCTCATGCGCCGAGCCGATACGCGCGTATCGCCGTAAGCAATCTCAACGTCGCCCATCAAAAGGACGATGACGCTCTCCTTTTTGGCTGAATACACGACGTCGCGTTGCCCGCGTTCCTGCATAAGAATGCCGAAGTCCAGGTCTATACCATCCCTGTCGGTACTCGATGCGATGGGATTGTACCCGTTGCGGTACGGTATAGCGGCTATTTTATTCATCACGTTAACTCCAGTTTTATATAAAATATAGCTTGTGTTCTCCCGCGCAACGAGAGAACACAAGCGGTTAGAGCGACTCTTACTCGGCCGCCTCTGTCTTGACGATCTCTTTGGTTGCAATCTCTTTGGTCAGCTTGGCGACGACGTCGTCGACATTCGCCGTACCGAGGTCGCCCGCGCCGATGCGGCGCAACGATACCGTACCTGTCTCGGCTTCTTTGTCGCCGACGACGAGCAGGTAGATCGCCTTGTTCGCGAGTGCGTCGCGGATCTTCTTGCCGATCTTCTCGCTGCGGTCGTCGATGCTGACGCGGATGTCGGCTGCAAACAACTTGTCGTAGACCGACTGCGCATAGTCGTGATGGCGCTCTGCGATGGGCAGTATGACGGCTTGCTGCGGCGCGAGCCACAGTGGGAACACGCCGTTGAAGTTCTCGATCAGCGTACCCACGAAGCGTTCCATCGAACCGAGCAGCGTGCGATGCAGCATGATCGGCGTATGCTCTTGGCCGTCTGCGCCGACGTAAGTCATGTGCAGCAGCGTCGGCAGGTTCATGTCAAGCTGTACCGTCGTGCCCTGCCACTCGCGTCCCATGCTGTCGACGGCCTTCATGTCGACCGCGGGGCCGTAGAACTTGGCGCCACCGACGTCGATCTGGTACTTCATGCCGCGCGACTCGAGTATGCTCTTGAGCGTACTCTCGGCAAGCTGCCACATGGGTTCGTTCTTGATGTACTTCTCGGTATTTTCCGGGTCGCGTACCGACAAGTAGACGTTGAGCTTGTCAAAACCGAACGTCTTGTTGAGTTCGAGCGCGAAGTCGATGATCTCGTTGACCTCGGGCACGAACTGTTCCTGCGTGCAGATGATGTGCGCGTCGTCCTGCGTAAAGCTGCGCACGCGCATCATGCCGTGCAGTACGCCCTGTTTCTCGTAACGGTAGCAGGTGCCGAGTTCACAGTAGCGTAGTGGCAGCTCGCGGTACGAGTGCGTGCGCGACTTGTAGATGCGCACGTGGAATGGACACGACATGGGCTTAACGTAGTAGGTCGTGTCGTCGTCCTTGTCTTTCGACCGCATCTGCATGGGCGGATACATCATATCGGCGAAGTGCGACAGATGTCCCGTGGTCTCCCAGAGGTGCGACTGTCCGACCTGCGGCGTATAGATATACTGATAGCCGCGCTTGCGATGGACTTTGCGCCAGTACAGCTCGATCTCCTCGCGCACGATGGACAGCTTTGGATTCAAGAGCACCATACCTCTGCCGACGTACTCGTCGATGCTGAAC
>CAYPOE010000186.1:0-5172 GCA_964412285.1 uncultured Eubacteriales bacterium
GTTGACATCGAGAATGTTACCCACCTGCACCGCAACGCGTATACGCACTTTGTCGCGCTGCTGCGCGAACGGTTGCCTGACCGCTACGTCACAGTATCGGTTGCAGCCAATCCGCACAATTGGCAACTCGGCTGGCACGGCAGCTACGACTACGCCGCGTTGGCCAACGTGTCGGACTACCTCATGATCATGGGGTATGACGAGTCATATCTCGGCAGTGCGCCCGGGCCTGTTGCAAGCGCATCCTTCGTAGAAGGTTCGATCCAGTACGCGCTCAAGTATACAACACCTGATAAAATTGTACTCGGCATCCCGTTCTTCGGACGCTACTGGAAGCAGGGTGACGCAGTGGGTGGTTACGGCATTACGCAGATGGACATCGAGAACCTCATTGAGCGCTACTCGACGCAACGGTTCTATCACGAGGGTTCACGTTCGATGCAGCTGTACCTGACCATCGCCGCTGATGATGTACCACCCAAGATTTGGGGTGGACGTATACTGTCGGCTGGCACATACGAGATCTGGTACGACGACATGGCAGCTGTATCGTATAAGTTATCGTTGGTCAACAAGTATGGACTGCGCGGTTCGGGCAGTTGGGCATTGGGGCAGGATTCGCCCAAGGTATGGGATACCTACGCTGCGTACAAGACGCCGAGCAATCCCGTTCAGCCCACACCGACCCCGACGCCCGTTCCTACGGTAGCGCCTACACCGACCCCGACGCCTACGCCGGTACCCACGGCAACTCCAACGCCCACACCCACTGTAACGCCTACTCCGACGCCTGTGCCCACTGTAACGCCTATGCCTACACCCGTACCCACGGCTGAACCCACGCCCACACCGGGTAAGCCGGGCAAACCTTCGGCTCCGGGACAGAACAAAAAAGAGGCCATCTTTCAGACCGAGGGCTATGATGTATTGTCCGAAACGCGTACGACGCACATCGTACCCGATGGCAATGGCGGACTTCTCTACAGCGAGTCTACGTGTTTGAATATCAAACCCTCTGTCGATGTATGGGATGTCGATGCATTGCCGACATTGGGTGGCACATTCGACATGTCGTATGCGACAGTCGCGTATACCGGCGACGAGTACGAAGTTACCAGGCACGGCTGGTTCAGCGATGACGAGTACAGGCGCGACAAGACGCTGACGCGCGGCGAGGCCATCGCAATCCTCATGCGTATGGCGACGCTGCTGCCTGACGTGCAGACCGACGGTTACAGCGATACGGCGTCGCACAAGTACAACGGCTTCATCGCCAAGGCGCGCCACTACGGCATACTCGATGAAAAGACCAATAACTTCCGACCCGACGATCCTGTCGACAAGGCTACGCTCGCAATCTGGATCGACAAACTGTTCGATCTGCCCGACACCGTGAACTTTTTCTCGGACGACGCGGCCGATATGGATGTGCGTGAGAATCCTGACGCATATTATGCCGTGAACAAACTGATCCAACACGACATCCTGACCGTCGATGGCGACTGCTGCTATCATCCGTACTGCACACTGACCATGGGTGAGATGGCACAAATTGCGCATCGACTGATGGGTAAAGGCGTACGAGAGCAACCTGTGCGCGACTACAACAAACCCGGCAAACGTGGTCTTGAACCTCGATAATCTGCAAACCCCGCCTATCCGGCGGGGTTATTTTGTGCTTTGGTGCTTAGAAATCTGAACGATAGTATGCGTGGGGGTATAGATCGGGTGTGGGTCTGTGTTCGAGCAGGAATCGTCGACAATCCAAACACAAGTCGCACTTACTCACGTACCCGCGCTCCGACGGTACAAAGCCGCAGTTGGCGGCATCCGCGTATAAACCCGATACTCCACCCTGTGCCAACAAACTGAATACAGGATACTTGTCGCGCGTTATGCCGTCACATGCATCGCGCAGTGTCACGCCGATGCCTGTGCAACCGGGTGGTATGAAGTAACCGTTGTAATCAGCATGGTAGTGGTTGACGCCCAGCAGTTCACGACAGGGCGGATGATCCAAAAACGCGGTATACGGCTTGGTTGGGGCGTACTCGCGCGCGATGTTTAGCGCGCGGCCGTTGTAGGATAGACCGTAACGGTGGGCGGTATCCCGGATATAGTCCGCGCCGAGCAACGTTTCCAGTTCGTGCCGCTTGTACGTCTTGGTAGAATCCAATCCCGACAGCATAGTTACATACTGTTGCTGCCAGACAAAGAAATCCATACCCGCGTGTCTACACAGTTCGATCAGACTGAGCGGTCGTTCGAGTGGTACGTATTCGATGTGAAACGGATCGACCGATATGAGTAGGCAGTTTGCCCCGGCTGCCTTGAGTTGCTTGAGTCTGTCGACCGTCTGATCTGCACTGGAGGGCTTACACCAGTATGCATTGGTCTCGATGTACTCCAGATGCAGCCCGCTGCGTCCGACTGTCGCCACCACATCGAGCAGTGCGTCAAAGTTGAGGAATGGTTCACCGCCGCCGATGTGTACGGATGGGCAACCCATACCGACCAATGTGTCGCAGAGCTGTCGACTCTCGTCTTCGTTGATGTAGTAGCTGTCCGACTTACCCGAGCATCCGTACACACAATGGCGGCAGGCTGCCGTGCAGCGGTAGGTCGGGATGATGCCTCCGGCGTGGAGTTTGCGTATGTTGATCATAATCAGCATCCTTTGCGTTTCCTTGATTATATCATGGACGCTTGTACGGGTCAAGTCGCGCTACAAGGGGGTTGGTATTTGTCGATGCGTATGGTATAATAGCAGTAGCAAGAAGATAGGGTACTGCATTTGTTACTTCGTCAACTACGCGTCACCATAATTTTATTATGACAACATTTATCAAAGGCCGCGAACTGTGTCGCGGATTTTTCAACGATTGCGCACGATCCATCATCGAATCGCGTTATCCCGGACTGAAATACAGCGCAGGATTGCTCGGCTATGGATCCGACGTGCTAGGTTACGACGATGCTACGTCATCGGATCATATGTGGGGGCCGCGCTTTTACTTGTTCCTCGACGAAGGGGATATGGATAAGCGTCATGGCATCATAGAAGCGCTCGGCAACGAGTTGCCCGTGACATACCGCGGGTACAGCACACACTTCTCGGATGAAGATCCCAATGACGGCGGCATCAGGCACGCCGAGTATGTCGACTGCGGCCCTGTATCGCCGCTCGTATTCACCTGCATATGGGACAACTTTATCCAAGGCTATCTCGGTGTTTCGCCGACACATATGCCGTCACATGCCGAGTGGCTGTGCTTCAGTGAACACAGGTTGCTCGCACTGTCGCGTGCCGACTGGTATGTCGACGGTTTAGGCGTCGCCTACACGTTGGACAAATACGCGTACTATCCGCAAGAGGTGTGGCTATACCTGCTCGCATCGAGCTGGTCGCTGGTTGCGGAGGAGCAGGCGTTCGTCAAGCGTACGGCTGTGTGCGGCGACGACGTGGGTTCAGCCATCATCGCGGCACGCATCGCCGAACGGCTCATGCGGCTGTGCTTCCTGTACAACAAGACGTACGCGCCGTACAGCAAGTGGTTCGGCACCGCGTACAATGCGCTCGACATCCCCAACGCACTGCGCGACGCCATCGCCGCCGCTGTTCATGCGACGGATATACATGAGCGCGAGAATAACATTGCCAACGCACAGCGCCTCTTGGGCGAGATCCACAATGCGTCGGGCATCACACCGCCTGTCGACGTGAGCATTCGCTCGTACTATGGCCGCGACATCAAGGTCATCTTCGCCGACCATATCGCCAATGCCATCGCCCAACGGTTACAGGGTACGCCGTTGCAGGATGTGCCACTCGTCGGTACGCTGTCGTCGATCGGCAACTTCTGCGCCATCAACGATGATCCTGTTCATCATTGCCGTACGATACATCTGTATCAACCTGTGTAATTATGCCAGAACGGATCATGCAGGCATTGATATTGTTCCGCCCTGTATTTGCCGTCGTCATCGTCGCGGTACTCTGGGCGCTGTTGCCGCGCGTATTTGCGTGGATCAACCACCGCATGAGTCGCGGCGACAGCGAACGCGCGGCGCGGCTCGCGACGCTGTTCAGCGTGCTGACCTCGGTCATACGCTATATACTCGTGGCAGCCTGCATCATGGAACTCCTCAACGCATTGGGATTCGGCATCACGGTTACGTCGCTCGTTGCGACGGCAGGGGTCAGCGGCGTCATCATTGGTATCGGCGCGCAGTCCATCGTCAACGACTTTTTGTACGGCTTGTTCATCATCTCCGAGAACCAGCTCAAGGTCGGGGACTACGTGGCGATCAATGGCGTATCAGGATTCGTGGAGCATACGCGCGTACGCGTGACGGCAATCCGCGATTGGAACGGCGAGCTGCATACGATCACCAATGGATCAATCAAATGTGTAACCAACAAGTCGGTGCGCGATTCATTGGCCATTGTCAACATACACATCCATGTCACGCACGACCTCGACCGAGCAATACAGGTGATGGCATTGGCGGCCAAGTCAGCCGTTGTACCACACGATGATGTAGTGGTCGAGCAACCCGAGGTACTGGGCGTGGTATCGGTGGGGGTGTATGGCGCAGAAGTGCGCACGGTATGCAAAACATTGCCCATGAAGCACTACGCCGTCGAACGTGACATACGCAAAGAGCAGGTCGTAGCGTTGGTCGGCGCAGGTATGATACCCGACTACCGCAGTGTACTGTCGATCGGCGAGGAAGGCAAGAGGGAGGGAGTATGAGCCAAAAAGAGTGCGTAGACATCACCAATATGATCATGATTGAGGATGCGTCTACAGGCAAGGTAGTCGTGCAGAATCGCATCGGCAGTTGGCCGGGTTATACGTTCCCAGGCGGGCATGTCGAGCCGGGAGAATCCATCGTTGACAGCGCAATACGCGAAGCGTATGAAGAAACAGGTCTGACCCTATCCAACCTGATCCCGTGCGGTATCATCAACGAGATTGAGCGCGATACGCTGCACCGTTGGATGATATTCTGCTTCAAAACGCAAGTTTATACAGGTACGTTGCTCGAAGCGTCGGACGAAGGGTCTGTGTTTTGGATGCCACTCGATGAACTCATCGCCGCACCATCCACGAATGATTTTGACAAGTACCTGCCTCTATTCCTCAATGAGGAACATTATGAGGCGTA
>CAYPOE010000187.1:0-5076 GCA_964412285.1 uncultured Eubacteriales bacterium
GCAGTACCCATGTTGCGGATGTGTAACCCTCTTTGTGATAGTTGATATCAGTGGGTTGTTCGTAGAGATCGGACTTCTCGACAGCTTCTTCGACAGAATCCGCGAGCGCCTTGACCTGCGTACTCGAACTGCCTTCGCATATGACAAAGTAATCGGTCAGCGTGGACACGTCGGATACGTCGATGACCTTGATTTCAGCCGCTTTCTTTTCGATCAGTGTGTTCGTAATGAGTTTTAATAAATCCGTAATAGCAATCGCCTCCTTCAAGTAATCCGCTATTTATGCAGTCATGCGTTACCGGTTGCGCGTCAGTTGATTGTAGAGTTCGAGCTGGCGCGGATGAATGGGTTTGTACTCGCGTATGAGATCGCCCATGACGAACGACAGTCCCATGAGCATGGCTTCGTCGAGGTCGTTGTACGACAGCAACCGCATCGCCATAACCCCCGGGTAATTGCGACCCGGCTCGATAAAGTCGGCCAAGTAGAGCAGTTGATCGAGCAGCGGCATATCGGGTGCGCCGAGTGAGTGATTGCGGATCGCCGACAACACTTCTGCGTCGATCACGCCGAATACATGTTGCGCGTACGCTACGCCCATGTCGGGGTGCCAGAGCTTGAATCGCGGTTCGATGAAGTCGTCGAGTGCTACGTCGAACTGTGCGCGCAACGCTTCAGCGCGGTCGCGCTCGAGTTCTTTGCAGCAGTCGTGGCACAACGCGGCCAACCGAGCCTTGTCCACGTCTGCGCCCCAATGTGCGGCCAGCCGTCCGGCCTCCTCGACCGTACCCATCGTATGTGCGAAGCGTTTGTCGCTGAGCATACCGCGTATGTGCGCTGTCGTCTGTTCAAATGTCATAACCACTCCTGCGAATCTTTAAATCTTTATCGGTACAAACTTATCGGTACAAACTATGATCTTGCATATATGCCATCACAGCGTCAGGCACGAGTCCCGCGACGCTCTTGCCGTTCTTGAGTCGATCGCGGATGTCCGTGGACGAAATCGCAACGGCCGGGATCGACGGCACGGTGATGCTCGCGTCGTAGCGCTCGGTATATTCGGCGATGAGTTTGAGAATCAGCGCATCGTCCCACTTGCCGCCACGCTTGACCGCGATCATGTCGACCATACCCAACAGCCGCGCGTAGTCCTTCCAGAGATAGAGGTCGGGGATGCAGTCATAGCCGATGATGTAGACGAGCCGATCGCGCGGATACCGCTCGATGAGCTTGCCAATCGTGTCGACCGCGTAGCAGAGTCCACTCTCGCGTGTCTCGATGTCCGATACGCCAAAACGTTCGTCGTCGAGCGCGAGTGAAACCATGTTGTACCGATCCCATTTGTCGACAACGTCTGCGCCGCGTTTGTGCGGAGCCTGCCCTGTCGGCACGAATAGAATCTGCGAAACCGCGCAATACTCCAACACCGCCGATGCAATGTAGAGGTGTCCGTTGTGGATGGGGTTAAACGTACCGCCGAGTATGCCGATTGTCATAGTCGATAGTCACTGATCCGTTGCGGCCGGTATAGAATGCTGCTTGCGCCATGCTTCGATGTGGGCGTGGTTGCCCGACAGCAACACATCGGGCACCGCGAGTCCCTGAAATATGGCAGGGCGCGTGTAGTGCGGATGTTCGAGCGTACCGTCGGTGTGCGACTCGTACAACGTCGCTTCGGGCGGAAGTACGCCGGGCAACAGCCGTATGACGGCGTCCGCGATGACCATGGCCGGGATCTCGCCACCCGTCAACACATAATCGCCGATGCTGATGCATTCGTGTGCGCAGAGATCAATCGCACGCTGATCGATGCCCTCGTAGTGTCCACAGATGATGATGATGTGATCGAGCGCCGAGAGTTCAGTCGCGCGCCGTTGCGTGAACCGTGTACCATTGGCCGCCGTAACGATGACGTACGCATGATCAGTCTTGACTGCCTGTACCGCATCGTAAATCGGCTGCGGCGTCATGACCATCCCCGTGCCGCCGCCGTACGGCGCATCGTCGGTGCGCCTGTGCTTGTCGGTCGAGTACGCGCGTATGTCGTGTACGCGCACCGCGACGTGACCCGCGGCTTGCGCGCGTCCGACGATGCTGTCGCCGAGCACGGGTGCGAACATGTCGGGAAAGATCGTGAGTATATCTATCGTCATGATTCTTCCCACTTGATATGCATCGTCTTACTCGCCACGTCGACGCGCCGTACGACCTCGCGCAGCGCAGGTACGGCGAATTCGCGACCGTCCTCGCCACGTATGACGTACGCGTCGGCGTAACCTGCATTGAGTACGTCAACGAGTGTACCGCAACGTACGTCGCCATTGAGTACGGTCATGCCGATCAGGTCTGCAATATAGTATACGCCTTCGTCGAGCGTCTGGCGCGGTACGCTGATGTAGCGCCCCGCGAGGCGATCCGCCGCTTCGCGCGTATCGACGCCTTCGAGTGTGATGAGCGCCATACCCTTGTGCGTACGCGCGGACTTGACGCCGTACTCGGTATCGTTGACGTAGAGTGTGTCACGCTCACAGAGTTCGTCGACGCTGTCGCAGAGCGGTTTGACGCGCAGTTCGCCTGTTAAGCCGCGCGACCCGAGTATGCGTCCCGCGACGATCAAGTTATCGTTCATACTGAAACAATTGTGCTGAAACAATTTTGATAGATCAAACCGCGCCGCACCCAATTCGCGCGACGCGGTTGCCGTTACGCGTTGACCGCAGGTTCGATATCGACGGCGACGCGCTTGTCCGCCGCGTCAACGTGCGAACGCATGATGGCGCGCAACGCTTTGGCGATACGCCCCTGCTTGCCGATGACCTTGCCCATGTCGCCCTCGGCGACACGCAGCGCAAGGTGTATGGCATCGGCATTTTGCGTAAGCTCCACCGTGACCGCGTCGGGTTGTTCCACGAGTGAGCGCGCGATAAAGAGCAACAGTTCGTCCATGACTATGATTGAATATCCATCTTGGATAATAAGGACTTGACGGTGTCGGTCGGCTTGGCGCCGTTCTTCAGCCACTCCGCGGCCTTTTCTTTGTCGATATTGATCAGAGCGGGATTCTTGAGTGGATCGTATGTGCCAATCTCCTCGATGAAGCGGCCATCGCGCGGGGAACGTGCGTCGGATACAATGATGCGGTAGAAGGGCTTCTTCTTTGCGCCCATCCTTCTAAGTCGGATCTTTACGGACATAGTCGGTATTTCCTTTCGGTAAATAATAAATAGAGAATAAGTGTGGTGATATAGAATTGTGTTAACACACAAGGTGTTACATGTTTACTGCATCGGCAGATTGAATCCCGCGCGCTTGAGCTTCTTGCTCATCTTCTTGCCGCCCGCGCCCGACAGTTGCTTCATCAGCGTCTGCATCTGGTCGAACTGTCGCAGCAGCGCGTTGACGTCCTGCACGGTGCGGCCGCAACCTGCCGCGATACGCTTCTTGCGACTGCCGTTGATGAGCGACGGATTGTCGCGCTCCTGCACGGTCATCGAGAGTACGATGGCTTCGGTACGAGCCAACTGCGCCTCATCGACCTGTAGGTTCTTGAGGTTGCCCATGCCCGGCATGAGGTCGAGTATGTCCTGCATGGAACCCATATTCTTCATCTGCTGGAGCTGCTCTAAGAAATCCGTCAGCGTCAGCCGATTCTTGCGCAGACGTTCTTCAAGTTCGCGCGCCTTCTTCTCATCGACGGCGGCCTCGGCCTTGTCAATGATCGTGAGTACGTCGCCCATGCCGAGGATACGCGACGCGATGCGGTCGGGATGGAACGGCTCGATGTCGGCGAGCTTTTCGCCCGTCGTGATATACTTGATGGGCTTGCCTGTAATCGCGCGCACAGACAGCGCCGCACCGCCGCGCGTGTCGGAGTCGAACTTGGTCAGGATGCAACCCGTGATGGGTAGCCGATCGTTGAATGTACGCGCCACATTCGCCGCGTCTTGACCCGTCATGGCGTCTACGGTCAGCAAGATTTCGCCGACGTTGACGACCTCGGTGATGTGCTGGAGTTCCTGCATGAGCTGCTCGTCGATGTGCAAGCGACCCGCCGTATCGATGAGGATCACGTCGTTGCCGTTCTTTTTGCCGTGGTCGACGCCAGACGCCGCGATATGTGGCACATCCACGCTGCCGTCAATCGTGAATACAGGTACGCCTGCGGCATTGCCCACGACGGTGAGCTGCTTGATCGCAGCCGGACGGTACACGTCGCACGCGATGAGCAGCGGACGTTTGCCCTGTTTCTTGAGGATGGTCGCGAGTTTGGCACAACTCGTCGTCTTACCCGCACCCTGTAGGCCGCACATCATGATGATGGCGGGCGACGAGGAGAGGATGAGTTTGGCGTTGGTTGCGCCCATGAGTTCGGTCAGCTCATCGCGCACGATCTTGATGATGTGCTGGTCGGGTTGGAGCGACTCGAGGATATTCTGCCCGAGCGCGACCTCTTGCACCTTGGCGATGAACGACTTGACCACGTCGAGGTTGACGTCGGCCTCGATGAGTGCCATGCGTACCTGCCGTAATCCGTCGCGCAGATCGCGCTCGGTGATCTTGCCCTTGCCGCGCAACTTGCCGAACGCATCGGACAGCTTTTGCGTCAGATTAAATAAGGCCATACTGTTTACTTTGACAGTTTTGGTTGTCTACTCTGGGTTGTCGGTGGACATCTGCTCGACGATGCCGAGTACCTCGCGCACAGCCTCGATGACGGGCGCGGCGATGATGTTGCGGCGTTCGAGGATCGCGCCGAGGATCTCGATGCAGCGCGTGCGCTGCGACGCAAACGTCGTATCGCGCGCGTAGAGCTTGAGCTTTTCCTCGAGTTCGTAGAGGTAGGTCTTGCCGCGTTCGATGCAATCGCGCACGCCCTGTCGGGACACGCCCATGAGATCACTGATCTCGCCGAGCGACAGATCCTCGTTGTAGTAGTAGGTCAGCGCCGTGACCTGTTTTTCGGTCAGCAGCACGCCGTAGTAGTCGAGCAGTACGGATACGGTTAAGTCTTTCATGGATCTTTCGTGGGTAGCGTACGCGGTGTACGGTGGTGGTGTACTGCGTTATCCTTTA
>CAYPOE010000188.1:0-5014 GCA_964412285.1 uncultured Eubacteriales bacterium
GGCGTCTCGGGCGAGTTCAGGTACTTGGGCTGGCTGTCGTCCATCACGCGGCCGCCGAAGCCGACGACGCGCTTGCGCGTATCGACGATGGGGAACATCACGCGGTTGCGGAAGCGGTCGTAGATGCGACCGCCGTTGTCGGTACCCAAGAGACCTGCGCCGAGCAGTTCAGACTGCGAGTATTGCGGCAGTGCGCGCGCGATGTTTCCGTCTGCGTAGCCGAGGCCCAATCGCTTGATCATACCCTGCGACATGCCGCGCCGCACGATGTAGTCGAGCGCATCGGGATGGTGCATCAACGACTGGTGAAAATGCATCGCCGCGTCGCGGTTGATCTCGGCGATGCGTTGCCGCGTATCGTTCGCGACCTTCTGCGCGGCGGCGTTGGCCGGCGACTGCGCGGGAATCGGGATGCCTGCGCGCTCTGCGAGTTGCGTGATGGCTTCGACGAATGGCAGTCCCTCTTTCTCCATGAGGAAATTGACGGCGGTGCCGCCCTTGTTACAGCCGAAGCAATAGTACAGCCCCTGCGCCGCATCGACTGTGAACGACGGCGTCTTTTCACGGTGAAACGGGCATAAGCCTTTGTGGCTTTTGCCCGCCTGCTTGAGCTGCGTATACGCGCTGATGACCGCCACGATGTCGGTGCGCTCGATCACCTCGGCGATGAAACTTTGGTCAAACACGATGGATTACCAATGGATGAAAGTAAAGGTGCTTAGAGTTTGACGAACTGTTCGACGTTGAGGATGAACACATTCGCGCCGCCGACCGTGACTTCGACCGGCATCGAGGTGAAGATCTCCATGCCCGCGCTGACGGCGGCAGGGATCAGCTTCTGGCGCTGCTTGGAGTACTTGCCGATGATGGAGAGGATGTCGTCGACCTTTTCGTCGTCGGCACCGATCAGGATGGTCGTGCTACCCGAATGCAGAAATCCACCGACCGTTGCGAGCTTGGTCAGTGCGTACCCTGCTTTGGTCAGTGCGCCTGTCACGTTGTTGCCGTCTTCGTTGCTGACGATTGCCACGAGCAGTTTCATAGTATAGGCTCCCTTCGTGAAGCATATTCGTGCCTGTCCGAACGCAAGCGTATACTCTATTATACAGCCCGATTACGCGTACTTATTCAAACAATGGCACCAATGAGCGTCGGTTGTGTATCAAGTCGATGGCTGAAGCGAACAGACCCGTCACGGATACCCGTACGATCTTTTCACACTCAACGGGGTTATTGACGGTATCTGTCGCGATTAAACGGTCGATCGGACTCTGCATGAGCGCGTCGACGGATTTCTGCCCCATGAGCAAATGCGTGACGCAAGCCGATACAGTCTTTGCGCCGCGCATCTTGAGTACGCGCGCCGCGTCGATGAGCGTATTGCACGACGTTGTGAAGTCGTCGATGATGAAAGCGTCACGCCCCTCGACGTCGCCGATGACGTCGTTGACGTGCGCCTTCTCCTTATGATCGTAGCGGGACTTGTCCGCGATGGCGACGGGATAGCCGAGTACGTCGGCGAAGTGCCGCGCATTCTT
Organism: uncultured Eubacteriales bacterium; assembly: GCA_964412285.1. Lineage (GTDB taxonomy): Bacteria > Bacillota > Clostridia > Monoglobales > CAYZNM01 > CAYZNM01. Next base: position 1,539 of record CAYPOE010000188.1, read on the forward strand.
AGCGCCGCCGACATCGGGCGATACAATAACGGGGTTGGATGCATCGACGTCGCGCACATACTGCGTGAGTACACGCTGTGCAGACAGATGGTCGACGGGCTTCTTGAAGAATCCCTGGATCTGCGGCGAATGCAGATCCATCGTGATGATGCGATCTACGCCCGCAGCCTCGAGGCAGTCGGCACAGACGCGCGCACGAATCGATACGCGCGGCTCGTCCTTCTTGTCGCCCTTGGCGTAACTGAAGTAGGGAATGATGGCGGTGACGGAATGCGCGCTCGCGCGCTTGAGCGCATCGACCCAGAACAATAGTTCCATGAACTCGTTGTTGGGATTCAGCGCGATGCTCTGTACGACGAACACATCGTCGCCGCGCACGCAGTCGCCGACGCGTACGAAGGTATTGCCTTCCGAAAACGTAAGCACGTCGCTCCGACCGAGCGGTATGCCGAGGTGGAGACTGACCTGTTCTGCAAATGCCACACTGCCGCTGCCGCCGAATATCTTAATACCTATTTCGTCGCACACCATGATAATTCCTTCCCCTTATGTATTTTATGAGTTTTGAATGCAGAATATAAAGACCATGGTTCCAAACGCATCGCGGCAGATACGCGTACGTCGCGCAACACGCCTATGATCATTTTATCATATCATACACGATATTGCAAGATTCGACACGTATCTGTATTACACAGGCTTTTCAGGGGATTCACTTAAATATTTTGTAAATACTGACCGCAATCGTTTGAATCCGTTTACTTTACCGACTCTATTATGGTATAATAACAGTAGCTTTATTGATTTTGTTTATCGTACATCTACTGAATCTATTATGAGGAGCTATCATGAAACATTCTACACCCATCACCGAGGCCGCACTGGCCCAGTACGGCGAGGCGTACAAAGCGAATCGGCCCATGCGCATCATGAGCAACGCCATGAGCAAGACGGCCATCAATCAGATCGTCTACGATACGGCGGGCAGTGCGGATAAGACATTCAAGTTCTCGATCGACATCGAGACGATGCCCATCACGAATCAGCGCGCGTCGGGGCGATGCTGGATCTTCGCAGGACTCAACGTACTCCGCGAGGTCATTGCCAAGAAGCACAACATCGAGCAGTTCGAGTTGAGCCAGAACTACGTCGCGTTCTGGGATAAGTACGAGAAGATCAACTACTTCATCGACAGCATCATTGACACCGCCGACCGCGACGTCGACGACCGTACGGTATCGTGGATCCTCTCGACAGGCATCCAGGACGGCGGACAGTGGGATATGTTCGTCAACGTCGTCAACAAGTACGGCCTCGTCGCACAGGACGCCATGCCTGAGACCTTCCAGTCCAACAACACGGGCGCAATGAACGGCATCATCAACATCAAGCTGCGCAAGTATGCGTACGAGCTGCGGGAGATGTACCGTGCGGGCGCCACGGCCGAGGCGTTGGTCGCCAAGAAGAACGAGTACTTAAACGAGATGTACGGCTTTATGGTCGCGTGCTGCGGTGTACCGCCGACGACGTTCGACTTCGAGTATGTCGATAAAGACAAGGCGTATCACATCCAAAAGGGCTGTACGCCGATGGGCTTCTACAAAGAGTACTTCGGCGATACGCTGGGGGACTACATCAGCATCATCAACGCGACGACGAATGATAAGCCGTTCAACAACGCGTTCACGGTTAAGTACCTCGGCAACGTTGTCGGTGGCACGCCGATTCGCTACATCAACGTCGACATCCAGACGCTCAAAAATCTCGTCGTTAAGCAGCTCAAGGACGGCGAAATTGTCTGGTTTGGCAGCGACGTCGGCAAGTTCGGCGACCGCGAGAAGGGCGTATGGGACGACCAGTCCTATGGGTATGAGTTGGCGTTCGGCATGGATCTGACGCTGACCAAGGAACAGGAACTCGACTACCGCAACGGCTGCATGAATCACGCGATGGCCATCACGGGCGTGAATCTCGACGACGACGTACCCAACCGCTGGAAGATCGAGAATAGCTGGGGCGATACCAATGGCAAGAAGGGGTACTACCTGATGAGCGATACGTGGTTCGACCGCTTTACGTATCAGGCTGTCGTACACAAGAAATACTTAGATGAGAGCCTGAAACCGTTGCTCACCGCCGATTGCATCGAACTCAATCCGTGGGATCCGATGGGTAGTTTGGCAGAGTAAGCTGTGACTATATGCGGCTCCCGTAAGGGAGCCGCAAGATTATGAGTCCATTACGTCAGAATAGATTGTTATTATCGACGAAACTATGCGAATACTATTAGTAGAAGACGAAAGCAACTTAGCCGAGGCGCTCGTGCAGATTCTCGAACGCAATGACTACGAGGCCGACAGCGTCGGCGACGGCAAGGCGGGTCTGCACGCGGCATTGTCAGGACTGTACGACTGCATCCTGCTTGACGTCATGTTGCCCAAACTCACAGGGTTCGAGGTACTCAAACGACTGCGCAAGACGGATACCGAGACGCCTGTGATTCTGCTCACTGCGCGCGGAGACGTATCCGACCGCGTGATGGGTCTCGACTACGGTGCGGACGATTACTTGCCCAAGCCATTCAACACAGACGAGCTACTCGCGCGCATCCGTGCCGTCGCGCGCCGCGTCAATGGAGCGGACGAGCACGCGTCGGAACTGCGGTTCGGCGACGTCACACTGCACCCGTCTCGCAACCTCATGACGGCAGGCGAGCACGAGGTGGGTCTGACCGAGAAAGAGACACAGTTGGTGCAATACTTATTCCACAATGAAACCCTGATGCTGTCGCCCGAATACTTTATACAGAATGTATGGAGCGACGAGGACGCGACAGAAGAGACGGTGCAGAGATACATCTCATTCATTCAAAAGAAGCTCGAGTTCCTCGGCACCAACGTGAAGATCCTCGAGATACGTGGCATCGGGTATAAGTTATTGGCATAAGTCCGCCAGTTCATACAGTTTATCTGTGCAATCTGTATAATTGTGCACTCTGTATAATCTGTACAAAAGTTTGGTATTGTATGTTTAAGCGTCTGCGCAACAAATTTTTGCTGCTGCTCATGGGTACCGTGACGATCCTCATGTTGCTGTTCTTCAGCGCTATGCTCGGGCTGATGTACCAGAACACTGAGACACGCATCACCGACCAACTCAATCAGGGCTATAATCCGAGCGAGTACTCCCCCAATATCGCGGGGATCAATGTGCCGATACGATATACGCGGTTCTCGCCCATGTTCGCCATTGACGTCAATGAGAACGGACAAATCGCCATCAATTCGGCGTTCGGCATGAGCGATGATTTTTACACCTCTATGCTCGCGGGCGTACGCGTCAACAACACGGATACGGGTACGTTGCGCGTCGACAACAATATATGGCGGTATAAACGGTTCATGCTCGACTACGGCGAACACATTGTGTTCCTCGACGTGACGCGCGACATGGATCTGTTGCAGAATCTCATGTAC
>CAYPOE010000189.1:0-5011 GCA_964412285.1 uncultured Eubacteriales bacterium
GACAGCCCAACAACATCATCAAAAGCAAGAAACCGTATTATTATCGTGTTTTCGCATATTTTATATACGCGATTTCACTTAGGGTCAAAAAATATTATACAGGATAGATGGCAAAAAGTCAAGCAAAAAGTTCAAAAACTTCGATCTGATTTTGGAACGTCTCGCAGAAAACTGCACAGCAATTTTTGCGACTTATATCAAAAAGCAGATTGAGATCATCAGCAGAGCCAAACAAACCCCTGTCATCTGGACAAGGGTTTGTTTGGCATGTGTATATTTGTTTTGCGCGTGTATATTCGTAGCGTTGGGTCACTCCTGGTTCGACCATACGTTCATCACGTCGTCGAGACTCTCGAGCATATCGATGAGCTTCTCGAGACCCGCCTCGTCCGACGGCGCAATCTTGGTGTCGGCGAAGTAGCCCAGTTCCGCATCGACCAGTGTGTACTTCTTCTCGAGCGCCGTACGCGTCGACGAGAACTGCCCTATGTCCGTGTAGACCTCGTACGCCTCTTCCGTCGTCACGACGTCGTCGGCGCCTGCTTCGAGCGCATCGTCGAGCATGACGTCCTCGTCGATCTCGCCACGCTCGATCAGGATGAATCCCTTGCGCTCGAACATGAACAGCGACGATCCGCTGCTGCCGAGTGCGCCGCCGTACTTGTCGAAGTAGTGGCGGAGGTCGGCAGCGGTACGGTTGCGATTGTCGGTCAGCGCCTCGACGATGATCGCAACGCCAAAACCGTAGCCCTCGTAGACGATCTCCTCGTAGTTGTCGCTGTTGCCCTCGCCCGCCGCCTTCTTGATGCTGCGCGCAATCGTATCGTTGGGCATGTTGTTGCTCTTGGCCTTGGCAATGACGTCGGCGAGCTTGAAGTTGCTCACCGGGTCGGGGCCGCCTGCCTTGACCGCGACGCTGATCTCACGCCCAATCTTGGTGAACAGCGAACCGCGCTGCGCGTCGGTCTTACTCTTTTTGTGTAGTACGTTCTTCCACTTAGAATGTCCAGCCATAAAAATTCAGGTACCAATCCCTCTGTTTGCGTTTTACGTTGTGATGGGTGCGCTTACTGTTCGGGCGAACTCGTCTGCATGAGTTCGCTGACTGCTGTGGCCAATCCCGCAAGTCCTGCGATGTTGGATGGGATGATGATCTTGGTCGCCTTACCGTCGGCGGCCTTGACAAACGCCTCCAGCCCGCGGATCGCCACGACTGCGTCGGTCGGGGACGCGGCGTTGAGTAGTTTCAAACCTTCTGCCGTCGCGTTCTGCACGCGCATGATGGCCTCGGCCTGGCCCTCGGCTTCACGGATCGCGGCCTCTTTATTCGCTTCGGCGCGCAGGATCGTCGCGCGCTTGTCGGCCTCGGCGTTGAGGATCGCCGACTCCTTGTGACCCTCGGCGACGAGGATCGCCGCCGACTTCTCACCCTCGGCGCGCAGAATCGCCTCGCGGCGCTGGCGCTCGGCCTTCATCTGCTTGGCCATCGCGTCCTGGATCTCCTCGGGCGGCATGATGTTCTTGAGCTCGACGCGGTTGATCTTGATGCCCCATGGATCCGTCGCTTCGTCGAGGATCACGCGCATACGCGAGTTGATCGTGTCGCGCGAGGTCAGGGTCTGGTCGAGTTCGAGGTCGCCGACGATGTTGCGCAGCGTCGTCGCCGTGAGGTTCTCGATGGCCATGACAGGGCGGTCGATGCCGTAGGTGAAGAGCTTGGGGTCGGTGACTTGGAAGTAGACGACGGTGTCGATCTGCATGGTGACGTTGTCCTTGGTGATTACAGGCTGCGGCCGAAAGTCGACGACCTGCTCTTTGAGGATGACGCGGTTGGCCACACGGTCGAGGAACGGAGTCTTGACGTGCAGACCTGTCTGCCACGTCGTGCTGTACGCGCCGAGGCGTTCGATGACGTAGGCGTGCGCTTGCGGTACGATCTTGATGTTACTGATGATCAACAGCATGACGACTACGATGATAACGCCGATGAAAACGAGAAAGCCCATAATGCCCTCCATTAAGAAAGTTGTGACGTCAGTGAGACAGAATCTCTGATGGTTCTTGCCGTCTATACGTCATCCCTGCGCGCACTCACGACGACATGTGCGCCCACGATGTCCACGACGTACGCCGCATCGCCGGGATGCAGCGTACCCGCCGTGCTGCGTGCCGACCAGATCTTGCCGTCCACGCGCACCGCGCCGCCTACGCCGTCAACCGGCTCGAGTATATGCACGGCTTCGCCGATGATGCGATCGGCATTCGTCGGGACGCGCCGCTTCTGTATGCGCTGTACCGCAGGTCGCGTCGCGATGAGCAGCACCACGGACGCGGCGACGAACGCCACGATCTGCACGGGCGGCGACTGCCCGAACGCCACCATGAGCATCGCCGCCAACCCACCGCCACAGAACCATACCGTGATGAGATTGCTCGTGTACAACTCGATCGCGCCGAGTACGACCGTCAGTCCGAGCCAGCCAACGAACCACGTAGTCGTTACATCCATATACTCCACCCCCTTTTGTATACAGTATAGCACACCGTGCCGTAGAAATCAATCAGGGCATCGCGCATATACCCACTTGTCAAAGTCCAAAGACAGAAAGGCGTGGAGCCGTCCGCGTATATCTGCGTCTATATCGGCGATGCGCCTAGGAGCGCCGTCTCCCGGTCGTGAGCAGATCGTCGTACGACAACACGCCGTGCCGTATTGCGTCACGGATCAAGTCGGCCAAGGATTGCATCGAGAAGCGATCTTCGCCCAATACGAACCAATGGGTGTTTTTGAGCGCAATCTCGGGTGAACCTTCGATCCACGACCGGGTCATGCGCTCTGTGGATTCCTGCGCGATGTAGCACGGTAGGATATAATAATAGTACTACAGTATGTAATACGGTATGTAATAGATGTTCGTTCGAGGCTACCACAGTTCTCGAGAAGTGTTCTCCAGAAGTAGCATACTACATCTATTGATGGATGGCAATACATTTCGACTTTCGACACGCCTCGCCGACGTCGGGGCGGGTGAATTACATAATTGCAAAACGCGCCGCTATGTGATACAATATGATATAGAGACTATAAAAGGCAACATGGCGGTGTTTATGACAAAAGTAGCAATCTTAGGGTTCGGCATCGTCGGTTCGGGCGTGGCGCAAGTCATCGCGACGACCGACGGGCTGTGCCTGTCGCATATACTCGAAATACGGCAACTCGACGGGGCATACGAGACACTCCGCCGCAACAGCATCGACGACGTCCTCGCCGATACCGACACGCGCATCGCGGTCGAAACCATCGGCGGCTGTGGCGTGGCGTATGAATTCACCAAACGACTGCTGTCGAGCGGCGTCAGCGTCGTTACGTCCAACAAGGCGCTCGTGTCCAAACACGGCGCGGAACTCTTCGCGCTCGGCGCGGCCAACGGCGCGCGGTACCTGTTTGAAGCATCGGTCGGCGGCGGTATGCCCGTCTGTACGCCGCTCGCGACTACGCTCAAGCCCAATCGCATACACTACATGATGGGCATCCTCAACGGTACGACCAACTATATCCTGACCAAGATGCGCTACGACGGCGTGTGCTTCGCCGACGCGCTCCGCAGCGCGCAGCAGAAGGGCTACGCCGAACAGCAGCCCGACGACGACATCCTCGCCTACGATACCGTGCGCAAACTCGCGATCCTATCCGGTATCGCGTACGGCAAGCAGCTCGACGTGGATTCCATCCCGACGACGGGCGTCGTGGGCATCGACCTCGCCGACGTATCCATCGCGGCGCAGCATAACCAGTGCATCAAACTCATCGGCTATGCGGCGCACACGCCGGGCGGCGTATGCGCGTGGGTTGAACCGCTGCTGCTCTGCGACAGCCACCCGTTCGGCAACGTCAACGGCGCGTACAACGCGATCCTGTTCTCGGCCGACTACGCGGGCGATATCTTGATCTACGGCAAGGGCGCGGGCAGTCTGCCGACTGCGAGCGCGGTCGTCGCGGATATCCTCGACATCGTACGGAATCCGCACGCGCCGAGTTACGGCTTCGTCCAAGGCGGCGTGGTCGCGCCTGATACGCGTCTGTCGCGCTTCATCGTGCGCTACGACAACGATCCGCGCTATAAGGCCGATATTGATCGCGTGATGAGGGGTGAAGCGTGGCATCACGACGACCGCGACTATGTGATCCGCACCGAGGCCATGACGCGCGCCGCACTCGACGACAAACTACGCGGCATGACTGTACAGCCGCGCACCGTCATACGCGAATTCGCGTATGACGCGGAGTGAGTGCCATGCCCATCCTCTACGGACGCAACCCCATCATTGAAGCGCTGCGCGGCGGGCAGACCATCGACAAGATCCTGACGAGCGCGACCGAAGGTTCGATCAACGTGATCCTCGGTCTCGCGCGCGACAAGCACGTCGTCGTGCAGCGCGTACCCAAGACTGCGCTCGACGAACTCACCGACGGCGCGGCGCACCAAGGCGTCGCCGCGTACGTCGCGGCATGGGACTACACGCCGCTCGATGCGCTCATCGACTGCAAGACTCCCGCGCTCATCGTGATCTGCGACGGGCTCAACGATCCACACAACCTCGGCAGCATCCTCCGTACGGCCAACGCGGTCGGCGCGAATGGCGTGATCATCCCCGAACGCCGCTCGGTCGGACTCACCGACGTCGTCGCCAAAGCGTCGGCGGGCGCGATTGCGCATACGCCCGTCGCCAAGGTGGGCAACATCGCGAACACGATCGAGTACCTGAAGCAGCGCGGCATCTGGTGTTACGCCGCATCGGGCGAGGCCAAATCGTCGTACACGCAGGCCGATTACACGTCCCCGACGGCGTTCGTGATCGGCGGGGAGGGTGCAGGCGTGGGGACGCTCGTGCAAAAGCGGTGCGACGACGTCGTACGCATCCCCATGCACGGACAGATCAGTTCGCTCAACGCGGGCGTATCGGCGGCGGTACTCTTATATGAAGCCTTGCGGCAACGCAACGGCATATA
>CAYPOE010000190.1:0-5006 GCA_964412285.1 uncultured Eubacteriales bacterium
AATGTGACGAACGTGTTGTCGGCGCGCGGATTTTATGCTATACTTATATAAAATATCGAACATAGACACGGAGTACGGTAGGCGGATACACCCAGCGGATGACCGACGCCGCAGATGCACACTGCAACCCACGGCGGACGCGGCGTCACGACTGCTTGGGCTGTTTGGGTTGCAGGAGTAAGATCGTGATGCCGTCGTTGAGGCTCAGGATCCTGCGTTGGATGCGGTAGTGTTTGAGTTCCTTGCGCACCATGTCGCGGAGTGTCGGGCTGCTGTAGCCGTGGATGACGGTCAGCTCACCCACCTCGGGCGGCGCGTCGGAGAGATAACGTTCGAGGTGCCGCTTGGCCTGTGCCTTGGTCATGCCGTGTATGTCGATTTCGTGCGTCATATTCATCGATGATCCTTTGATTTCCTGATTTATTTTATGATTTTATCATGCAGTGTAGCCACGCGATGATACAGCATCAGTATTATCATACCATCATTGCGCGTCGGATTCAAGCGCGGCGTCGGCACATTGACCGCAAGGGGGTCAGAACCATGCAGAACAACATCGTACTGGGCATAGACGGCGGAGGCACATACACGCGCGTCGCCGTCGCGGACGCGGACGGGCGGCTGCTCTCCTACGTCGAACACAAGGGCGCGGCGTCCGTGCATAAGGACGCCAATGCCAAGCAGAACGTCTGCCACGCCGTGCATACGGCCGTGGAGCAAGCCCACCGCACGCTCGACGACGTCGCCGCAGTCGTGGCGGGCGTGGCCGGTTACGACGACGAGGAAGATGAGGCGTGGGTGCGCAGTCTGACCGACATAGACGGGTTGGCGTGCGCGTCACAGCACGTCAACGACGCCGTCATCGCGCATCGAGGCGCATTGCTGTCGCAGCCCGGGATCATCTCGATCTCGGGTACCGGCTCCATCATCTTCGGCATCACCGAGGACGGGCAACACGTCCGCAACTACAACTTCAACCACTACGCGGCGACCGCCGCGCGGTTCCTGTCCTACGACTGCATACACAGGATCATAGCGGGGGAGACCGACGATACGGACGCGCAGCTGATCCGGCAAGCGTTCGCGCACTTCGCGGTCGACGACGTGTCCGAACTGACGCGGCTCGGCATGGCAGGATTCGCACAAGGCCGCCACGATCAGATCAAGCTGCTCGGCGACTTCGGCCCCATCGTCACGGGCGCGGCTTCCGCCGGGAGTCAACTGGCCGCGCGGGTCTGCGCGCGGGCGGCAGGGGATTTGGTCACAGGCGTTCGACTGTTGGGCGCGTGTTTCGCGTCGGACAGGGTCTCCGTCGCGTTCATGGGGAGCGTCGCGGGCAGTCCGTTCATCCATCGCGCACTGCGTGACGTTTTTGCGCACAGTATGAATAAGCTATACCGCATTGTCGAACCCGCATTGCCCGCCGTGCTCGGCGCGGTCATGATGGCGTTGCAGATGCACACGCAGACCGACGCGTCCGATATGCCTCCGCAGACGCTCGGCAACCTCCGCAAAGCGGCGGCGGTCGTCTCCGCGCAGTAGATGCGGCGCGCGGTTGCCTCGAAGCACAGGTTCAAAGCGTTTGCTGTTGACGAATCGCCGCGCATATTGTATAATCTTTACACAAACTATAGCATCTGGGGAGCGTTTATGGAACGATATACGATAGATCGAGAGCGCGCGTATGTCGCGGCGCACGCGCATGAGATCCATCCGCGTTACCGCCGCCGATTTCATATGTGCGTACCCATCGGATGGATGAATGATCCCAACGGTTGGGTATTTCGCGGCAATACCGCGCACATGTTCTTCCAATATTACCCATATCAGCCCGCGTGGGGGCCCATGCACTGGGGTCATGTGACGAGCGACGACCTCGTTTCATGGCAGTACCAGCCTGCCGCACTCGCGCCCGATGCGCCGTACGAGAACAGCGGCGGTTGCTTCTCGGGGACGTCGTGCATCGTCGGCGACACGCATTATGTGATGTATACGAGCGTCTGCAAGAATGGCGGCAACGAGTATCAGCAGCAGTCCCTCGCCTACTCGACCGATGGCGTGCGCTTCGATAAACATCCGCGCAACCCCGTCATCGCGCACGACCTGTTGCCCGACGGTGCATACCCGGGCGATTTCCGCGATCCCAAGCTCTGGATCGAAGGCGAGCGTATGTACTGCGCGGCGGTATCGCGCGCGGCACACGGCAAGGGACAGTTGCTGCTCTACAGCGCGGCGCTCGCCGATCTCGGCGCGTGGCGGTACGAGGGCGTACTCATGGGCGACTGCGGCGGCCTGGGTACGATGTGGGAATGCCCCGACGTGTTCAAACTCGACGGACGCGACTGCGTGATCCTGTCGCTGATGGACGTGGAGCCGCAAGGCAACCGCTACCACAACCGCCAAGCCTGCGTGATGTACGTCGGGCGGCGCGACGGCGGTACATTCACGTGCGACGCGTTCGAGCAGCTCGACTACGGCTTCGACTTCTATGCGCCCGAGACCGCCGTCACCGACGACGGGCGCACGATCCTCGTCGCATGGCAGCAGAGTTGGAACGCCGCCATCCCGACGGCGACGTTGGGTCACGGTTGGGCGGGCGGCGCGACGTTCCCGCGCGAACTGCGCATCGTGGACGGCGCGGTGTACCAAAGCCCTGTGCGCGAACTCGAGCGGTATCGCACGAACAAAAGCACACAGCAGCTCAAGGTCAACCATTGCGACCTGTCGCTCGACCCGTGCGGTGGGGCGTGCAAGGACATCTGCATCGAACTCGACGTGTCGCAGTCGGAGACGTTCTCATTCCTGCTCATGCACTCGGGCGACGAGTACGTCGAGTGCCGCTACGACAAGTCGGGCGAACGCTTCATCCTCGATCGCTCGCACGGCGGCCACGCGTGTACCACGACCGATCAACGCATCAACCAGACCGTGCGGTACCTGCCCGCGCCCGCAGCAGACGGCGTGATCACGTTGCGCATCCTCGTCGACGTGAGCTGCGTCGAGCTGTTCGTGAACGGCGGGCGCTATGCGGCGTCGGTCACGGCATACCCGACGCGCGACGATTACGCCTTCACGCTGCGGTGTGACGGTGCGTTGCGGTGCGACGTCACGTCGTACGACATCCTGATATAAAATCCTGCAAAATACAATCCCGTTTATCCTGTTTATCCCGCTTATGAATCTATGAAACGCATACCCATCCTATTATTTTTCGTATCCTCGGTATTCTCATGCCTACTCGCGTCGTGCAGCGCGATCCCCGGTCTGCCGTCGGCATCCTCGCCGTCACCGTCGCCCGTAGGGGCGGTCGCAACGACGGCGACTGCGACCGACGCGCCCGCGCAGTCTGACGCATCGCCCGTACCCGCACGATACGTCATCCTCTACCTCAATGACCAGTCCATCACATTGAGTCCGCCCGCGCGGTTCGATGACTTCGGCAAGACCATCATCCCCGCGACTGAACTCGTCAAGTTGGGACTCACCGTGACCATCAACGGCAACGCGGTCACGCTGTCCAACGGCGAGCCGCCCATCACGACGACCGACACCATCACCGTCGACGGCGCGCTGTACGTGCCGCTGCGCTACATCATCGACAACTATGCGCCCGACTTCCGCTGGGATCCCGACACGCGCAGCGCCTATCTCTACATGGCCGCCAACGCGCCCACCACGCCGTGACGCATCCTACAACGAATCAAACGAATCGTGTGCAGACGCGGACGGTCGGCGTCATCGCGGAGTTCAACCCGTTCCACAACGGCCACGCGGCGCTCGTGCGCCACGCGCGGGCGCTGGGCTTTGAACGCGTCGTATGCGTGATGAGCGGGTACTTCGTGCAGCGCGGCGAGTGCGCACTCGTTGAGCCGTTCACACGCGCGCGAATGGCGTGCGCGTGCGGCGCGGACGTCGTGGCGCTGCTGCCGTACGTCTACGCGGGACAGTCGGCGCGGTACTTCGCCAAGGGCGGCGTACGGCTGCTGCACGGCATGGGCGTACGCGACGTCCTCTGCGGCATGGAGGACGCGGATACGGCCGCAATCGGCGCGGTACTTGAGGTCGAATCGCACAGGGCGGCGGCGTTGCAGTCGCTGCTGCGACAGGGGCGCGGCTACGCGGCGGCGTACGCGGCGGTATTCGGCGATCTGCTGCCGCTCACGCCCAACAATACCCTCGCGCTCGAGTACGCGCGCCACGCCTGGCCACTCGATATGCGGCTGCATGTGATCCCGCGCACCGCGCAACATGACAGCGCACCGCGCGACGCGCACGATGTGTGCAGCGCATCACATCTACGCGCATTGGTGCGGTGCGGCGACGCACAGGAGGCGGCACGGTACATGCCGCCCGCCGCGTACGGCCTGCTCGCGCGCGCCATCGACAGCGGGAATGCGCCGACGCGGCCCGCGCGGTTGGACGCGGCGTTGGTCGCCGCGCTGCGCGTGGCCGACGCGGCGTGGCTGCGCACGTTGCCCGACGTATCGGAGGGCTTGGCGGCGCGGTTGATCCGCGCGGCCTGCGTATCGTATACGTTGGACGACCTCTGCGACGCCGCTTCGACGACGCGGTACACGCGGGCGCGCGTCAGGCGCGCGGCGCACAACGCATTGCTGCGCGTGACGGCGTCGATGGTCGACGCGCCGCCGCGATACGCGCGGGTACTCGCGTACGGGCGCGGTGGACGCGCGTGGATCGCCGACTACGGCGGGGCGTTGCCACTCGTCACGCACGCGTCGCGCGCCGTGGACGGCGGCGTCGTCGATGAGTCCTGCGACGAGTGGGCGGTCGAACGGCGTTGCGCGGCGCTGTATGGATTGACCACAGGCGGTTCGACAGGCATATAACGCGCGAACAAAGCATAAATAAAGCCATAGATATAGAGACAGAAGATTCGGATCAGATGATCAGATGATCAGATCAGAACGGAGACAGAATATGGATAATCAGCGAGTGGATATGTATATCATGAGTTACGCGAAGTATTTCCCCGAAGAAAAGATGAT
>CAYPOE010000191.1:0-4967 GCA_964412285.1 uncultured Eubacteriales bacterium
TCGAAAGAATGTGTGAAATAGGGTAATTTTTTGACAAGGATGGCGGCTGCGTTTCATCTGCATATGACGATGAGGACGACGTCTGTCGGGCTATGCTTTACTTTGTTGACGTTGGTCTGTTATGCCTGTGAAATAGCCTAACTGTTTCCTTGTTGTGTTCATGCATATGACAACTCTACTTCTTGCATTTTATGCGGTTCCTGTGGTATACTGTATATAAGAAAAAGGTAAGCGGCACGAGCGGCAGTTTACATCATCAACTAAGGAGGCAATATGAAACGGGTAGTATCACTGATTCTATGCGTGATGCTCGTCATCGGCAGCATCACGGTTGCAGCGGCACCCAGCTTTGCCGATACTGGCACATCGCCATATGCGGACGCTATTAAGACATGGGTAGATCACGGCGTTATATTTGGTAGGGACGACGCTACATTTGATCCCAACGGCATCATCAATCGCGCCGAAATGGCGGCAATACTTGGGCGTACATTTGGTTACAAAGAGACGACAGCGAACACATTTGGTGACTTGTCGCCGAATGCGTGGTATTACGACGACATGTTGCGCGCTGTCAAGGCTGGCGTATATGTCGGCAGCGGCGACGGTAACATCAACCCCGAGGCGTCCATCACGCGCGCCGAGGCTGTGATTATGTTCGCGCGTGCGTTTATGGTATCCGAGAGTTACTCCGAAGCGTATCCGGGCGAGTATATCCCCGATTGGGGCGTAAGCATCGTCAATGGCATGTACCATGCTGGTTACCTCGACGGCTTATTCGCGGACGGCTTCAACTATGCCACACCCATGACACGTGCTGAAACCACGCAGTTGCTGCAAAATTGCACGCCTAACTACTTCAACGTTCCTGGCACATATAACGACATCGACAGTGGTAACGTCGTAATCGCCACGGACGGCGTTACACTGAAAGGCATCACCGTCAGCGGCAACGTCATCATCAGCGAAGGCGTTGAGCAGGGCGGCGTTACATTGAATAACGTCAAGGTATCGGGTACGATCGCAGTCAAAGGCGGTAGCGCCGAGGGCGTCCAGTTAACAGGTACGACGACAGCCGCTTCGTTGAAGGATCAGCGTCCGGGCGGCGGCGCGGCATTGCCCACACCCAAGCCTTCTGCTACACCGCGACCCACGCCGACTCCCACGCCGACTCCGACTTACTTCACAGTATCGGGTAAGGTAGTCAACTCTGCCGGCACAGGCATCAAGGCAAAGATTCAGCTGCGCACATCGTTAGGTCAGGGCGTCAGCACGGTACTCGACACCAACAACGACGGTTCGTTCACCATCACCAATGTACAAGCACAGAACAATGTACTTGTCACGGCGACGGCTACGAATTACAACGAGAGTTCGAGCAACACATTCAGCGTATCGAGCGATGTATCCAACGTCAACATTACGCTGACAGCGAATACGTTTACGGTATCGGGTTATGTGTATGACGATCAAATCGGTTCGGCTTACGTACTCTCAGGTATGTCCATCTCGCTCTACACGTCGGCCGGCTCGTTGGTCAACAGCACGACGACGACCAGCAACGGTGGTTACAGCTTCACGAATGTTCCCACAGGTTCGTACTATATCGGCGTGAATTCTTCCTCGGCTTATTACAATTCTAGTTATATCTATGGCGTAGGCAATGCGACAGGTACGTTCTCGGTATCGTCGGATACGACGCAGAATGTTGTGCTGAAGAGGATCACTGGCAACATTACAGTAACCGTTTACAATAACTACAACAACGGTACTAACTACACCAGTGTAGTTCCCAACACCACGGTATATATCTCGGGTACAAACATCAGCTCAAGCAACAACTATATGTCGACGGATTCCAACGGTCAGGTTGTATTCCGAAACCTGCCTTACGGCACTTATACCGTCTCGTTGTACAACGCCAATAGCGGCATCACGTATCAGACCGCGAATGTAACGTTGAGTTCGTCCAGTCCCAACGGTACGGCAACACTATATACAAATTACAATACGGGGTATAATACCGTAACGGCCTATGTCGTAACAGGCACAGCCAATACGGCTGTAGCAGGTGCTACGGTTACGATAACAAATCAGTCTGGTACTTCTTCATTCACACAGACGGCAACGTATTCGACAAGCGGCTATTACTACTTCACGAACGTGCCGAATGGAACTTATTCGGTATCTATCGTCGCTCTCCCGTCGGGTTATACTCTATCATCACCATCACCCCAGACGGTGGTTGTTTCAGGAAATTCAAGTAGTGCTGTAACATTCACTTGCACAACACCCTAACCCACTACACCACAGGGCGGCACAGCCGCCCTTTACATACCGCAACAAGGGAGTGATTCACATGAACATATTACGCAAGATCCTGCACGGGGCGGCCAAGTATTGGTATATCCTTGCCATATGCTGCTTCAGCATACTCTCGATCACTGCGCTCAACCTCATCTCGCCGTGGTTGATCCGCGAACTCATCAATATACTCTCCAATACGCTCGACGACGACGCAATGCGGCGCATCATCAACATAGGCATCATCGTTTCCATCACATATATCCTCCGCGTCGTATTCCGCTTCTTGCAGAACTACCTCGCCCACTGGGTCGCGTGGCACTACGTACACGAGATTCGTGTACGTATGTACAGCCATTTGCAGAGCCTGTCGCTCTCGTACTACCACGACAAGCAAACAGGACAACTCATGAGCCGCGTCATCAACGATACCGCGACATTCGAGGCACTCATCGCGCACTCCATCCCCGATACATTGACCAATATCTTCGTATTCATCGGCGTAGTCGCGTTCATGTGCGCGATCAACCCATTGCTCACGCTGCTGACCTGTATCCCCATCCCGTTCATCGTCATAGGCGGTTACATCTTCAGCAAGAAGGTGCGCCCCAACTTCCGCGCCGCACAACGCGACATGGGCGAACTCAATGCCGCTCTACAGGACAACCTGTCGGGCGTGCGTGAGATACAAGTATTCAATCAGCAGGAGCGCGAGCATAAGGTCATCAGCAATCGATCCAAAAGCTGGATGAAATCCATCCTCAAGGCACTCAAGCTATCCGGCATCTTCCATCCGACCATCGAGTTCCTGACCTCTGTCGGTACCGTCATCGTCATCATCTGCGGCGGTATGCTCGCGCTGCAAGGTTCGGTCAATACGGCCGATATCGTCGCGTTCCTGTTGTATCTGGCCATGTTCTATGCGCCCGTCATCACGTTCTCGCGCGTGACCGAGGAATTCCAGAACTCCATGGCAGGCGCCGAACGCGTATTCGAGGTACTCGACACCATGCCTGACATCAAGGATGAACCCCATGCCAAGCCGCTCAAGCACTGCAAGGGCAACATCCGCTTCGACCACGTCGATTTCTCATACCGCAACGACGTACCCGTACTCCGCGACGTGAATTTCAACGTGCCTGCGGGTCATATGCTCGCCATCGTTGGCCCCACGGGCGTGGGTAAGACGACAATCATCAATCTGCTGTCGCGATTTTATGATACGAACGGCGGCACGGTTTCCATCGATGGTATACCCATCAAGGACATCAAACTCGCATCGCTCCGCGATAACATCTCGATTGTGTTACAGGACGTGTTCTTGTTCAACGGTACTGTCGCCGAGAACATCTCCTATGCCAACGAGAACGCCACGATGGACGAAATCATCGAGGCCGCCAAGGCTGCACACATCCATGAGGAGATCATGCGTATGCCGGAAGGCTACGAGACGCTCATCGGGGAACGTGGACTCAAGCTATCGGGTGGACAGAAGCAACGTCTATCGATTGCGCGCGCGATCCTCCACGACAGCCCCATCCTCATCCTCGATGAGGCGACGGCCGCCGTCGATACAGGCACCGAGGTACGCATACAGCGCGCGATCAACGCATTGGCGGGCAGTCGTACCTTGGTCGTCATCGCACACAGACTCTCGACAATCCGTAGGGCTAACCACATCATCGTACTCGAGGACACAGGCATCGCCGAACAGGGTTCGCATGAGCAGCTCATGGCGATGAACGGCCTGTACGCAAAGCTGATCCGCGCGCAGGAAGCAGACCTCAAAGCCGTGAACGAGTAACCTCGCTCTTAGATCTTGAATTTGCAAGATAAAAAAACACGCCTACCGTTCTGTTGTGGCGTGTTTTCTTGCGTAAATTCGGATTAGTATTTGCCGAATCCCTGCGGTTCGGCGTATGTGCCGCCGCTTTGCTGTAGCGTAAACGTAGGCGTGGATCGCGATGCCGTTGCCCTGGGTGCTTGCGCGGCGATGTCGGCGCGCAGCGTAAACCTGGCGATCAGCTCGCGCAATGTATTGGCTTGCTCGTTGAGTTCTTGGCTTGCAGCCGCGGATTCTTCACTCGTAGCGCTGTTGGCGCGCACGACGTCGGTGATCGCATTGAGTGTAGCGTTGACCTCGCCCAACGCAATGGACTGTTCCGATGTGGCTGTCGTGATGTGGGCGATGAGTTCGCCCGCCTGCGCTACGTTAACGACGACGCCGTCGAGCTTCTGCGCCGTGATGTCTGTGAGGCGTACGCCGTCGCTGATCGATGCAACCGAATCCTCGATCAAGGTTGTCGTATTCTTGGCGGCATCGGCACTGCGGGCCGCGAGTGCGCGAACCTCTTCGGCCACTACCGCGAACCCGCGCCCGGCTTCGCCTGCGCGTGCAGCTTCGACGGATGCGTTGAGCGCCAACATATTGGTCTGGAAAGCGATGTCCTCGATGGTCTTGACGATCTTACTGATCTCACCCGACTTATCATTGATGTGATCCATCGCGCCCATGAGCTCTTTCATCTGGGTATTGCTGCTGTTGATGGCTTGCGCGGCGTCGTTACTCATATCGTTGGCCTTGCCTGCATTTTCAGCATTCTGTTTGACCTGTTCACTGAGCAGGCGGCCACGGACAGCTCTGTAGCCGCGGCCGCCTGCTC
>CAYPOE010000192.1:0-4913 GCA_964412285.1 uncultured Eubacteriales bacterium
TACCCTCACGATGAAGACCCAAGGCACAACACACTGCGGCTCCCGGCCTATAGGAGTTAGCGCGAACCACCATCTTCACGACAAGGTTCTGCCCGAAATAGGCACTATGTTAAACGCGCTTTTCACAGATTGCTTTAACACCAACCCGTCCCTTGCACCGAACGATCCCACGCTCATCTTGATGGTGCGGCAAAAGAGAGAACACATCATAGGCTATTTTGACGCATACGCAAAGATTTATGAACAGGAGTACAACGCCGTAACGGAGCTTCGCAATACCGCCAAGTTTGATGGCGTCGCATATAAGTCAGTGAAGCATTCCCTTGATGAGATCGCCGCTGATACCAACGGCAATGTCGAAAAGGGTCTTGATTGAGAATACGCCGACTTTGACTGCTGCCTGCTTTGTACTTTGCCACACGGTGTCCGGCCTGACTGTAGCAAGAAACTGATGACCGTCGTACGTAATGTCCTCGACATGAGTTGGTAAGCGTACACCGTCAATATCCGGTTGATATACGACAAGAAATCCTGCCTCGGACAATTTTAAGCAGTGATAGGCTATTTCATCCTCGCTATACCCTTTTAGAGCAGAACGCAACTTTGATATAGGGATCATTCTCCCGTACTCCATCTGTTCTACTGCCAAAAGTATATCGCGAACGCAGTCGGGGCTTAGTTGTATTTTCATGATACCCCCTCATTTTCGGCTTCAGTATCATTATACCGTAACTGTAGTTACGTGTCAATATCCGTACAAGGAGGTGATTATATGGAATCCATACTCAACAGATTAGTTCGATACAGGCTGTCGCAGAAGTGGCTGATAAGCCAACTTGCCCGACACGGTATCATTATCAACAAGGCGTATCTTTGTCGTGTCCTCAAAGGAGAGTTCTCCAAGCGTTCGCGCGCTCAATTGGTAATCGAGGCGTGCAACGCGATTCTCGACGAGTTTGAGCGTGACCCGTACCCGGATGTGGGCGCAGTACAAACCGTGGAGTCAGGTGGACTTATGTCTGCGACGTGATACGCGCATAGGACAATCCGCACCACACGTAAGCATAATCAAGGAGGTGCGCCCAATGAAAGTGATTGATCACCCAGGCGGCGGCCGCACCATCGTACACAAGGTGCCCGTCACCAAAGCAGAGTGGGACAGGATCGTCGAAGGCTGCGTGCGTATCAACAGCGAGGTCTACCTGCGCAAGCTCTCCGAGCGCGAGCAGCAGGATACCGCAGCAGTTGCTCGATAGTCCCGCGTATTACCCGCCATACATGGCGGGCTATGTCGGACAAGCTGTATGTATGTACTATACCACAGAAAGTAGGTGTGTACCACGATGCGCCATAGCGTAAATATATACCGCAACGCCCGCGAAGCGTCGCCTTACACACAAGAATCAGCTGCCGAAAAGATCGGCGTATCGCCGCGATACCTACAGAGGGTAGAGGCCATCGAGTACACTGGCAAGGTCGACGATGTGATCGTCATCAAGATGGCCAAAGTCTACGGCACACCGTGGCTCGGCATAGATCACCTGCAGCGCAACGTCATCGCATCAGAGATCGTACCCGAGATCAATCCCACAGATATACGAGGCGCGGCCGCTAACATCTACAACGTAGAGTACTTGATGGGGATCGTCAAACCCATCGTGATGAGTATAGCGATCGATGGCAAGGTCAATCCATGGGAGCAGCAGTCATGGGACACGGTGGTAGAAAAAGTGACGCAAGCCGTCAAGCTGCTGTATGAGGCAATGTATTGCTACACAGGGATTGATACTACTACTGACCAAGAGGAGTAATGCACAATGCCCACAACTACATCAACAAGTTGGACGCCCGACCGCCTTGCGCAGCTGCGAAAGCTGCCTGTCGAGGGCGTACCCAACAAAGACATCGCCACCGCGCTCGACGTACCCGTAACCGCCGTATACGCCAAACGCAGTCAGCTCGGTATCACAATCGACAAGGTATCCGGTAGCAATCCTCCTGCCTCGCGCGCAGCTGCTGTAGATGAGATCTATCGCCGCAAGCGCGTAGCCATACACAAGCTGCAAGCCTTGATCCGCACGGTGGATCCTGCCATCGACAGGCTTGAGTATAAGCACAGTGACCACGACGAGCAGGTCGTCGTATACTACAACACCCACATGTCCGTGTCCATTGACGTCACAGCCGACAGCGTCAAGGCTATGCTGATCGACGTGCTACAGAGTATATAGAGGTAACGCATGATACCCAGACGCTACATGCTGCCTACCGGCCTAATATTGTACGTCCGTGCAGATATAGGAGGCCACGATTATATGACCGCATACGACAACAAGAGTACAGGACGGTGGCGGCGCTACAAGTCCAGTGACTTGCCTCCTCGCACATCGCGCGATGCCGCACAAGTCGACCTCGACAACTACGCCAAGCACAAGGGATTGCGCGAGATAGATGACTAATATGTACACACAAACAAAAACCCCATGCTCTGCAATAGCACAGGGGAACCACTAACCTAAGGACAGTATACCACGGCTCCCCCGCCGTGTCAAGCAGCGTTTCGCCTCATCGTGCGGGACGCTGCAATGTCCAAATGAGAGGATTATATCATGGCTTATAGATGCGTTACTGACATACAAGAGATCCGCAGGTACTTATCGGACGCGGGCGTGTATGCATTTGATATTGAGACCGCGCCGTACCCGATGTACGCGCACGAGGAGCGCGCGGCGCTCGATCCACATAAGGGTTTTATTTGCGGCATCAGCTTTAGCGTATGTCCAGGCGACGCGATATACGTACCCATCCGCCACACCGCCGGCTGCAATGCCAACGAGCATGATGTAGCACGGCTCATGCGCACCATCATGCAAGGTAATGATCGTAAGATCGCGCATAACCTTGCGTTCGAGAGCAGTTTTTTCTACGGCCAGTGGGGTATCGTGATCCAGCCCCCTGTGTATGATACGATACTCGCATCCCTGCTTACATTTAAGAGTGGTCGACAGTACCGTGGATTGTCTGACAGCGGCCTCAAGAGACTGGCCAAGGAGCTGTTTGCGTACGATATGCCCACGTATGAGTCAACCGTGCTCGGCGGCAACTTCGCTGACCTCGATCCGCGCAATGCCGCCACAATCAACTACGCTTGCGGCGACTCTGATTATACGCTGCGACTGTATCATCTATTTAACGATTGGTTTCGCCGTCATATCCCGCGTCACATATATATCGCCGCCAGTGTCGAGTCCCCCGCAGCCGTGTACACGGGCATCATGCGCTATAATGGCGTAGGCGTGTCCGCTGACAAGCTCCACGACGCAGGTCAATACACAGAGGCAGAGCTGGAGATGTGCCGCCGACGTATACACTTCATCATCGGTGGCATCGACATCGGCAAGGACGCCAACACGGCGGCGTTGCGCGACCACATATACACCACGTTACAGCTACCCGTGCACAAGACAACCCCCAGTGGCGTACCATCCCTCGATGAGGAGGCGATCGACGCACTGACCGACTACTGCCACGGACAACGCCCCGATCTGGTCGACTTGTTTGCCTTGATCTCACGCTACAGATCACTGCGTAAGCTCAAGTCCACATATCTCGATGGATACGAGCGATACATCAATGACGCCTCAGGTCGCATACACCCCAACTGGTTGCAGATGGGCACGGCCACCGGGCGGTATAGCTGCGACAAGCCCAATCTGCAAAACATGCCACAGGGCAACGAGTGCGGCATCAACCTCCGCGAGCTGATTGTGCCCGATGATGGCAACGCGCTTGTGTCGCTCGATTTCTCGCAGATTGAGCTCCGCGTGGGCGCTTATTACTGTCGGGATCCGCACATGTTGTCCGTGTACGAGACGGGCGGCGACATACATGCACATACTACCTCGGTCGTCTATAACATCTACCTATCCGAGGCATCTGACCGCAGCAACCCACTGTATAAGGAGCGCCGTACCATCGCAAAAACATGTAACTTCGGCGCATTTTACGGATTGTACCCCAAGGGGTTGTGCACCAAGCTAAAGCTCGCGGGGATAAACAAGACCCAAGACGCCTGCGCGCAGATCATACGCAATCTCAAGTCCGCCTATCCAGGCATAGTTACATGGCAGCGCAACTCGATAGAGATCGCTTACGTATGTGGGTATGCCGATACGATATTCGGCCGCCGCCGTTATCTGCCCGGACTGACTTCATCGAAGTTCGCCGAAAAGTCCGAAGCCGAACGCTGCGCGCTCAACACGCCGATACAGGGTACCGCCGCCGACATAATCAAGCTCGCGATGGGGCGCATACTGCCGATCCTCGCGCGTTACCCGGGCGTATATCCTATCTTGCAAGTACACGATGAGCTCGTATACGAAATGCCGCGCGACATCGTACACGAGGTTGTGCCGCTGATCAAGCAAGCTATGGAGGTGCGACCAGCGCTGGGGTTCGAGGTGCCAATTGTCGCCGAAGCCACTGTTGGGCAGAGTTACGGACAGATGGAGGAGTGTTCATGATCAATATATATGGTATGACGACACCCATGGATAGCGCCAGCATGGTCATAGTTGATTGCGTTTACGCAACAGCTATAGGCAGGCAGATACTACGGCGGAGGCGATCCGGCGTGATGGATGCGCGCAGTTACATGAGGATGTATATGTGGGGCAATGGACACATTGTTATCCGCGCTCGCAAAAATCCTCATCATACAACGTGGCCGCGCCGCAGGAGGTATCACAATGGCTGATCACACAATCACATACGACATCAAAGCCATAGCCACGGTATGGGTAGAGTGTATTGTAGACAAGGCGTGTACTGCATTTTTGGACATGTTCGACAGCATGTCGCCGGATGATCAGCTCCGGGTTATAGCGTCGCTGATCGACGAGGATAGCGAGGTG
>CAYPOE010000193.1:0-447 GCA_964412285.1 uncultured Eubacteriales bacterium
CATCATCTTCGGTGATGATGGCGGCAGAATCACGCTTTTATGGAGTTGGAAAGTTAATACCAAAGTATGATACCAGATATATTGTTACGGGCACTATGGATAACTATCAGCAATATTGGCGCTTCTCGCAAAACCCCTCTGGTAGTTGGGTACATCAATCTGGTACTACCGGTTGGTACTTAGGGATCCAATCACAATCCGGGCGTTTAATTGATGCCGGGCGAACCTATTCGGTTTCGCTGACAGGAGAAAGGCTTGCGCTAGCTCTGATGGGATCTAATTATGTATCGTATGGCACCACTACTGTAAGTATGGAGTTTTATGCAAGCGAAGGATTGTGAAGAATATATCATTTAATACAATACAATGTAGTTCAATAATCCTTCTATATTACTGAACTACATTGGATTGTGAAGAATATATCATTTAATACAATACAATGTAGTT
>CAYPOE010000193.1:457-4898 GCA_964412285.1 uncultured Eubacteriales bacterium
GGAAAGGGTACCCGACGCACTCGCACATGCGAGTACCTGAGATGCAGGAGTGCCGTCCTGCCAATCATCACACAACAATACCCTACCAATTCGGTGGGGTATTGTTGTTTACATAACGCTACAGAATACCATCTGTATCTATCTCATCCATGCCATACACAGCATTGGGCGCATACTCATGCCCATTCACGCGCTTCTCTAACCACATCACGTCGAGCCATACGCCGTGCTTGTACCCGATGCGCCGAAACGTGCCGACTTGCGTGAAGCCGTACTTCTCGTGGAATGCGCAACTCGGTTCGTTGGGCAACGAGATCACCGCATACGCGTTGATGTAGCCGCACCGCTTGAGTAGCGCGAACAGTGCGTCGTACAGTCGCATAGCGATGCCTTTGCCATGATGCGCCGCCGTTATATACACTGACACGTTGACGTCGTAGAGATACGCCGCGCGTTCGGCGTGGCGCGACGCGTAGGCGTATCCGACGATGCATCCGCTGTGCTCGCAGACGATGTAGGGGTAACGGGCAGAGATGGTTTCTACGCGTTGCGTGAACGCTTCCAGCGTAGGCACTTGGGTTTCAAACGTAACTGTGGTATCTGTGATGTACGGCGCGTAGATCGCGAGTATATCGGCAGCATCGCGCGGCGTGGCGAGCCTGATTGTGTAATCGTTTGTCATATCAGTTGTTCGAGCAGCGTAAATGAGCCGCATACTAATACTACATCATCGGGTTCTGCGATCGACAGTGCGTAACGGTACGCCTCGAATCGGTCGGGTATGACGGCGACGCGACAATCTGCGGATTCCGGCACGCACGCGGCGAGTTCTGCCGCAGGCATCGTGCGCGGGGATGGCGTCTGGGTCGCGATGAATACCTTGGCTATGTCCGCCATATGCTCGGCGCACTCGGCGTATTGTTTGTCAGATAACACACCCATCACGAGTATGATGCGTTGGTCGGGGAAGTATGTCTCTATGCCGCTTCGCACCGCCGTGATGCAGTTGAGATTGTGACCCACGTCCATGATCACAGTCGGACTTTGCGACACAACCTCAAACCGTCCGTGCAGCTTCACCGCAGCCATGCCATTGGCGATCTGTTCGGGTGTGATGCCAATGTTCAATGCATTGATGGCTTCGATCGACGTTACGGCGTTGAGTGCTTGGTGCGGGCCTGCGAGCGGCGTATGATACGTATGGCCGTGATAGTTGAACGTATTGCCGTCGTAAGACGAATGTGTGATTTCAGGCAGATCTGGGATGGTCAGCGTGACGCCGCATTCGTCGCATGTATGGCGAATCACCTCGAGGGCTTCGTCGGGCTGGGATGGGTAGGCGATCACGCGTGAGCCTGTCTTGATGATGCCACACTTCTCGTAGGCAATCGCGGATAGTGTATCGCCGAGATATTGCATATGGTCGAAATCGATGCGCGTGATCACGGCGACGTCGGGCGGCGGTATGACATTGGTCATGTCGAGTCGGCCGCCCATGCCCACCTCAAGCGCTACGTAGTCGCAACGATAGGCGGCATAGTGCAGCGACGCTGCGGCCATGAGTACCTCAAACTCCGTCGGTTCGAGCGTATCGTCGGTCACATCAATGATCTGCTGTATATAACGCACGAAATCATCATCGGGTACGGGTTGGCCGTCGATCTCTATGCGCTCGTTGAAGTGATGCAGATACGGCGACGTGAATTTGCCCACAGTATAGCCGCAATGCGTCAAGACCGACGCGACAGTCGTAGTCGTCGAGCCTTTGCCGTTGGTACCCGCGATGTGGATATACTGTAACCCCTTATGCACGTCGCCGAGTCGCCGCATAAGCTCGGTGATGCGCCCAAGCCCGGGTCTCGATCCTAATCGCTTTCGGGAGTGTACATATTCTACTGCCGCGTTATAATCCATGCCGCCTCCTATGCCTATGCTTATGCCATGACGAGCTGACGGGTTTATCTTGTTGTAGATCAATAATTCTTAGTACTGTAGATCAATGCATGGACGCCGGGGCCGATGTGCGTGCCGATGACTGCGCCCACTTCTATAGTACGTTCATACTTGACTGTGATGTGCGGCGCTATCGCACTGCGCAATGCGTCGCAGTCTTCGAGATTGCCCTCTTGCATGAACCACAGCTGCGTATCGCGCTTGTCAATCATGTCATCGAGTACGTGTTTGGCCTCAGCTGCGATGATCTTCTTCTTGCCGCGCTCCTTGCCGATGTTGAGCATCGTACCGTCTTTGATCGTGAGCAGTGGCTTGAGACCCAGGACATCGCCCACGAACGCCGACGCGTTGGAGATACGCCCGCCGCGCGCCAGATGTTTGAGTGAATCCACGGTGACGATGCAACCCTGATACTCACGGTAGTGTTTGGCAATATCGAGTAGCTCATCCATATCCGCGCCTTCTTTGGCCGCACGCGCGACATTTTCGATGATCAGCGACTCCCCGGCGCAGAACTTCTGCGAGTCAAATATCTCAATGGGCAACTTGCGTCCGAGATCGGACTCGAGTTGGTTCTTGATCATCATAGCCGAGTTGTACGTGCCGCTGCCATTGCTCGATAGGGTGACGAACATGAGACCGTCGTAGCTGTCGAGCGTGGATTGGAAGGTATCATACACGGTGTCAGGGGGTATCAACGACGTGTGGGGCAATTCGGCCGTCGTCTTCAGCAGCTCAAAGAACATCTTGGGATTGATGTCGATGTAATCGTTGTATACCTTGTTCCCAAAGATGACTTGCAACGGCAGGATCTGCACATCCAACTCTTCGGCCAGTTCGCGCGGGAAATCGCTCGCGCTGTCGCCTATGATCTTGATTCTGGGCATGGTTGACTCCTTTCTATTCAAGCGTTCAGCTGTCGGTCTAACGAGCGGTATCGTATAGCTTCGGTGATGTGGGCAGCTTTGATGACGTCGCTGCCTTCGAGGTCGGCTATGGTGCGCGACACTTTGAGGATGCGGTCGCGCGCCCGTGCGGATAGTCCCAAGTTGGCGAATGCCATGCGCAGTAGGTCGTCGGACTCGCTGTCCAATGTGCAGTAAGTCGACATCAGGTTGGGAGACAACTGGGCGATGCAGTGTATACCTGCGTCCGCGTATCGCTCGTGCTGCACATCCCGCGCGGCATTGACGCGTTTGCGCACATCCGCCGAGGATTCGGGTAGTTGCCCCGTCATATCCGCGTAGTCGAGCGACGCGACGCTGATGTGTATGTCGATGCGGTCGAGCAGCGGCCCACTGATGCGCGACAGATACTTCTGGATCTGTTGCTCGGTGCAGGTACACTTGCGCTTGCTGTCGCCGTACCAGCCGCACTTGCACGGGTTCATCGACGCGATGAACAAGATGTTGCACGGATACGTCAGCGCCTGGTGTACGCGCGAGATCGTGACCTGCATATCCTCGAGCGGCTGCCGCAGCGATTCGAGCACGACGCGGTCGAACTCGGGCAGTTCGTCGAGGAACAGCACGCCATTGTGCGCGAGCGACAGCTCGCCGGGACGCGGTATGGTACCGCCGCCTGTGAGCGCGGAGGCCGACGTATTGTGGTGCGGCGAGCGGAACGGTCGCTGGCAGAGCAGCGACGTACCGGCCGGCATGAGTCCCGCGACGCTGTGTACCTTGCTCGTCTCGAGCGCCTCGTTCATCGTGATGTCGGGCAATATCGACGGCAGCCGCTGCGCGAGCATCGTCTTACCCGAACCCGGCGCACCCATCATGATGACGTTGTGGTGTCCGGCCGCGGCGACCTCGAGTGCGCGCTTGGCTGCATACTGCCCGCGTACGTCGCTCATGTCGTGCGTATAGCGCCGCTCCTCGGCGAACAGTGCGTCGAGATCCACGGTAGTGGGTTGGATGGGCTTGTGACCCGTCACGTGATAGATCACGTCCATGATGTTGGATGCGCCGTATACCTCCACGCCGCTGACGACCGCCGCCTCAGCCGCGTTGTCGGCGGGTACGACGATCTTGTCGATGCCTGCCTCGTTGGCGGCGACCGTCGCGGACAGCGCGCCGTTGATCGAACGCAGCGTGCCATCGAGCGACAGTTCACCGAGGAATAGGTAGCCGTCGAGTAGGTCGGCGTCCAACGCGTGGCACGCGGCGGCGATGGCCATGGTGATGGGCAAATCAAACAGCGGCCCCGATTTCTTGACGTGCGCGGGCGCGAGGTTGACGATGATGTGATAGTCGAGATACTTGCGTGGGACGATGGTACGATTGCGCAGCGTCGCGCGGATGCGTTCGCGCGATTCGCGTATGGCGACGTCGGGCAATCCCACGATGTCGAACGACGGTGACGTCGTGGGTGTAACGTCGGCCTCTACGTCGATGATGATGCCTGACAGTCCCACGATGCCGCAACTCTGTACACTTACCATAATAGTAAAATAATAATAAAGTAAGAAGTCTAAAAGAAATTATTC
>CAYPOE010000194.1:0-4886 GCA_964412285.1 uncultured Eubacteriales bacterium
GGTAGTGGATCGCTCGCGCTGTTGAACGACATACTCGCCAACTGCGGCGCAGACTCGCTGATCGGGCGCATGGCTTGCGTTATGGTGGGTTCGACAGATACGACATTCTATACCATCGCCGTATACTTCGGCGCGGTAGGCGTAACGCGTACGCGTCACACGGTGCGCGCGGCGTTGACTGCCGATGCGTTCGGCATCCTTGCGTCAGTCATCATCGTAAACCTGTTGTGCATTTGACCATGATTGCAGGATTCATAAATCATTAATAATTTGTTAATGATTTGTTAATTGACATGCCGCGTCAAGTGTGTTATTGTTATGATGTTATGTAACTATAAGACAAGCATGATATTCTTGTTTTATTTTTCGCAACATTCGCAACAATAGAGAGGAGTATATTTCATGAAAAAAATGATTGCGTTAGTTGCCGCAGGTATGTTGGCAGCCACGGCGATACCCGCATCCGCCGCAACTACGGCAGTAGAGGTACCCGTGGCGTCGTCGTACTCGTACGGCATGAACTCGACAGAGTTGCAGCCCATCGACGACATTACCGCCAAGGCATTGCTCGCCGAGATCGGCAAGTACCTCGACATACCTGCGAACCCTACATATGTATGGGCGAATCCGGCGTATGGCTATGGTACCGATAACGCGTATGAGATCAGCGTCAGTTACGACGACATGAACATCAATCTCACCATTGCCGACAACCTGTTGGTGAATTACTACTCCAACGCGTATCAGTTCAGCTACAGCAATACGGAGCGCAAGTATCCGTCGTTGACCAAGGAACAGTGCAAAAAAACCGCGCAGGACTTCGTGGCCAAGGTATATGCCGCGTTCAAAGACAAGGCAGAGTTTGCTGTCATCGACATGCCGTACGGTTACGGTGGCAGCGAGGCATACAACTTCATGCTGCGCATCAAGGTCGGCGGCGTCAACCTGATGGCCGACGGCAGCATCGAAGTCGACTACAACACAGGCAAGGTCAGATCGCTGTACCTGCCGCAGATGTTGCCTTCCGATATGCCTGATACCAGCGGCATCGTTTCGGCAGATCAGGCGCTCGCGACGCTACTCAAGGCCGCGGACTATCGCCTCGGCTACTTCAACGCTGCCATGTATTCGTATGCATACAAGGATCAGATGGATGAGCCTGTCCAGATGACCTTGCAATATATGCCGTCGATGAGTTCGCTGTTTGTCGATGCCAAGACGGGCGAGATCGTCGACGTGATGAAGCTCCAAGAGCAGCGCATGGAAGCGTTGAAACAGAGTCAGGCCAACACGAGTATCGACGACGCCGCAGCAGAGAAGGCCAAGCTCATGCTGGCTGCGGGTGAGATCACACAGGAAGAGTACGACAGTGTCATAGCAACGTCAGAGACTGTAGCATCCTATATGCCTGGCGCCTCCTACCATCTCGACCAATCCGTCGTACCTGAGGGTGCGCTCGACAAGGCTGCGCTCGAGAAAGCTGCGCGCGCCATCAAGGGTACGATACTCGATGATACGTACACGTTGCAGGATGTATACTACTACGACGGCGGCGAAAATGCCATAAGCGCGTCCCTGAA
This sequence comes from uncultured Eubacteriales bacterium, assembly GCA_964412285.1. Taxonomy (GTDB): domain Bacteria; phylum Bacillota; class Clostridia; order Monoglobales; family CAYZNM01; genus CAYZNM01. Next base: position 1,581 of record CAYPOE010000194.1, read on the forward strand.
CTTCATGAGCGGCGATATCAACGCATCGCTCGGACTCGACGCAACGACGGGCGAGTTACAGTCGATGTACAGCTACACGATGTACAGCTACACCACGTCCAATGGCGGCGGTTCCATGTCCATGCCCATACCCGATGCAGGTACGCTGCCGCGCGACAAGGCGGTCGAGTATGCGACGGCATTCGCAAAGGCGCAGCAGCCCGCATATTTCAGCAAACTCAAATTACAGGATACCCCTGCCAGCCTCGGCATGATGGGTATGATGTCGGGTAACTATGTGGCATTCATGTATGAACACGACGGTATACCTGTGTCCGACGCCACGATGAACATCGGCGTCAACGACGAGGGTTTGGTTGCTTCCTACTACTTCAATCAGCTCGCCGACAATGTGACATTCGTCAATAAGAAGGACGCAATGTCCATGGCTGAACTCGAAAAGGTCATTAAGAATCTCGGCGTAGAACTGTACTACGTGGATTTCGGCAACATGTTCGGTTACATGCCGGGAGACGAAACACAGCACGATTACAAGCTGTGCTACGCGGTGAAGAACGACCTAATCGGCGGCTTTATGCCTTCGGTTGAAGCAACCACAGGCGAGGCCGTTGGTTTCAAATTCGATACAGCCTCGTACATCGACGTTGCAGATAGCAAGTATAAAGATTCGATCACTGCGCTCGCCGACATCGACATCGGTCTGTCGGGCGATACATTTGAGCCTAACAAGACGGCTACGCAGCAGGATTTCCTGACGTTCGCAATCGCTACGCACAACCAACTCTATTACGCGGGTATGCGCAACAGCTATACGACATGGGAGGAACTGATCAAGCAGTTTAGCGGCAACGGCATGAATATCTCCACGGATGCGCTATCGGCCGACAAATCCATCACGCGTATGGATGCGGTCAAGCTGCTGTTTGATCTGCATGGCTACGACAAGACGCTCAAGTACGGCGACGTGTATAAGCTGTCCACAACCGACGCGAGCAAGATCCCGGCTGAACTGCGTGGTTACGCGGCTATGGCGGTGCAATTCCAATTGCTTGATCTGACCAACAACGCGTTCGCCCCCGATAAGACGATGACGCGCGGCGAAGTCGCCCAGATGATCTACCGCTTCATGAAGAAATAATCTACCCTTGCACAACCATGCTATTTGATATAAAAAAATGCCATACTCGAACCGCGAGTATGGCATTTTTTATGTTAGTACGTCAGTTCAACAATGGCGTAGCCGTCGATGCGCCCGATGGTGACGGTACCGCCTACGACGTCGAGCGGCGTACCGTCGGGTACGACCGTCGCAGACTTGACCGCCTTGGGCAGCGACAGCGTAAAGGTTACATCACTCACGACCGTGCGCTCTTCGATGACGTCGATGGTCGCCGACTTACGTACAGGTACGTAGCTCAGGCAGTGCAGCGTATAGCGACTGTGCTGCGGTTGATCGAGCACGGATACGGCGAGCGTCGATGGGCCATTGTGCGCGACCGTGCGCGATACGCCGAGTCGATCCATCGCGTTGCAGATCAACGTCTTGCACCAGTTGGGCGCGTTGTGGCGGTACTGCGCGAACAGCGGGTGCGCGAACAGGATCACGTTGCCATTTTGGAATACGGCCGGATACGCTTGCCCCTTGGCAGACGGCGTGTAGTGGTGCGAGCAGAAATGGTCGCCTACGCGCGCGAAGTACGGCGCACGTGCCTGCATGATGCATTGCGCGGTTGTGGCCGATGCTTTGACGCCTTGCTGATAGATGACATACTCATTGCCAGGTTCCAGACCCTCGGCCAACGCGCCGTTCGCAATCAGGAAGTCGGGATACAGCGGGTTGTGGAAGCCGTAGGTCGCGCCGTAGCAGTCGGGGTACCGGCCATCGTACACGCCGCCGTCGCCGCACGCAATGACCTTACCGCCGCGGGCAACGTAGGCATTGAGTTTATCGGCGAACGCTTGTGAACCCTTGACGCCGTCGGGTATAACGACGAGTTTGTACTGCGAGAAATCCATCTCGATGTCGAGGATGTTGAACTGGATCGCGAGTTCCTCCAGCATCTGCGCCGCGCCGAGCAGCGGTTCGGGCATGTTGTGCTCGAACATCGGGCACTCGTCCGTGATGACGGCCGCGTCGACGATGGGTACACTGGGGCGCGCGTACGGCTCGCGCTGCTCGAACTGTTCGTAGACCTTGCCGATCAGACGATAGGTCGCCGCGCCGAGCGTACCGCCCGGCTCGAGCTGGTCGCCGATCGAACACGCGAAGCCGAACGATAGCATACGGAAGCACTCGAACTCGAGTGCGGCGAGGTTCTTGAGCGAGTGGAAGTCGCCCCACGTGGTGTGGAACTTGCCCGTCATGCCCATGTTGTCTGCATATCCTGTATCGATGACCGCGTCGTGGTCGCCCGTCTCACACGTGAGTCCGCGCGCGTATCGCGCCGTGACGGGGAAGTGCAGGTAGCCCCAACTGCCCGACGCGAGCGACTCGAGCTCGTAGTGCGTGAACGCATCGGCGCTGTCCTTGGTGCAGGGACCGATGTGTCCGGCGTTGTAAAAGATGGTTGCGCGCTTGGAATATGTGCGCACGAGCGCCGTGAGCTTCTGCTTGAATCGCGTCAGCGACGACTTGGCGAACGCGCGTACGGCGGATTCGTCCGTCGTGTCAATGCCGCGCTGTTGCATCTCGTCGCGACACGCCGCGCACCAGCACGGGCGGATGCCCACGATGTCGAAGAACAGGCCGTCGAGCTCGTCGCCCAACAGTTCGCAAACCTCGGCCGTGTGTGCGGCGAGGAAGTCGTAGTAGCCCGTGTTGACGCACAAGGACTGGTAGAAGCCCGGCTCGTCAAACGGCGAACCCTCGTGCGAGCCGTCGCGCTTGCGGATCAGCCAGTCGGGGCGCGTCGTCGCGTGGGCGTAGTCCCACTGCACCGTGATGTAGATCGGTGCGCGGATGCCGACTGCGTGCAGCGCGCGTACCTGCAGGGTCATGAGGTCTTTGTTGGCGAGGTGCGGGTGTACGAGTTCGGGGAACTGCTTGGAATCATAGTAGAGCATACCGTGGTGGCAGCGCGCGAATACCGTGATCGAACTCACGTGCGCATCCTTGGCCGTGGCCGCGAACGCCTCGGCGTCGAACGACGCGCCTACGCCGGGTATGTACGGCGAGGTATGGAAATCCAGATGAATCTGTCGGGGTGACAGCATGGGAAACCTCCGTTTGATTTGGTGTTGTATTATTATATCATTGGATGCGTGCATTGTCACGAATGACGATACGCAAAATATTCCTAAATATTC
>CAYPOE010000195.1:0-4863 GCA_964412285.1 uncultured Eubacteriales bacterium
AATAGTAGACATCTGCTGGAGGTGAAGCATCAATCATCTTTTGTATTTGATGGATTGTTCTGATATTCACCACCTTAAAGCCTACGATTTGGTGTGGCTTACGCGTTACTGCAAGGCAATTGTACATGGATTATGGGAATTGTCCACACCCCGCGCAGGGCGATTTGTGCATTTTTATCCCAATATGCACAATCATCAGGGCGCTGATCAGCACCCTGATGAAGGTTATACCCATCATGATGACTGCGACAGATACCGTTCAATCTGCGATACGCAGATCGGATACGTGTCGCCTTCATCCACGCTTTTATACCATTCGATGGTCGCGGCGACCGCCGTATCCATATCCCATACCGACCGCCACCCCAACATCTGTCGCGCCTTGGACGTGTCGAGGCTGAGTAGCGTCGCCTCGTGCGGTGCGTCGGCCGGGCGTTCGACGTGCCACGTACCGCTGCCATGGTGGTGGACGATGCGTTCGACGACGTCGCGCACTGTGGCAATGCCGCTGTTGTCGGGGCCGAAGTTATACGCACCCTCATACCGTCGGGCATCCTCGCGTAGCAGTGCCGCCAATCGTAGGTAGCCGAACAGCGGCTCGAGCACATGTTGCCACGGGCGTACCGCGTCGGGGTTGCGTACGAGGATTGAGGTGCCGCGCCGCAGATGTCGTATGCAGTCGGGTACGATGCGATCGGCACTCCAGTCGCCGCCGCCTATGACGTTGCCTGCACGTGCCGTTGCAATCGCAGGGCGCTCCGCGCAGAACGACTGCCTATAGGAAGCTGTAAGGATCTCGGCGCAGGCTTTGCTTGAGCTGTACGGATCATACCCGCCCAACGCATCGCACTCGCGGTAACCCCAACACCATTCGTGATTGGCATAACACTTGTCACTCGTCACGACGACGACTGATTGCACAGATGGCGTCGCGCGCGCGGCCTCGAGTACGTTGAGCGTACCCATGACGTTGGTCATATAGGTTTCGCGCGGTTGCACGTACGAGTAGCGTACGAGCGGTTGCGCGGCTAAGTGGAACACGTACGTGGGCTGTGCCGCCGACATGGCGGATAGCAATGCAGGGTAGTCTGTGACGTCGCCGCGCACATCGTGGATGCGTGCGGACAAGTTAGATGTGTGAAAATTATCGTATGCCGTTTTGCAGTTCAACGCATACCCATACACGTCAGCCCCAAAGTACGATAAGATGGCCGTGAGCCACGAACCTTTGAAGCCGGTCTGCCCCGTCACAAACGCACACTGCCCTTGGTACGCGTCATACATTATGCTTTGTGTTTTCATATTTATTATATCGTGATTCGTCGGAGTTATTCTGTATAGTGGTGTATATGATCCGTGAACCATTCATACATGCGCCGTACACCTTCGTGCAGCGGCGTGGACGCCTGCCAGCCTATGGCTTGGCGTATTGCATCAGGATCGCCTTGGTGCTGAAATACCTCGCTGTCGCGATAGGGGTACGCGCCGTACCGCGGCGCGCGCGTCTCGTGCGCGACCTCGAGTAGGGTATCCACGTAATACCGCAACGGTTGCGCGTTGCCCGACGCCACATCGAGCACACAGTCGCCCGTATCGGCCAACGCCGCCATGACCATGGCCTCAGCGACGTCGCCTGCATAGACGTAGTCACGGCGCTGTTCGCACGGCGTGAAGTTGAGTTCACGTTGCAACAGTATGTCGAGCATGATCTCGCAGAAGAGCTTGTGCGGTTCCTCCCATTCGCCATAGATGTTGAATGGGCGCAGCGTTACGATGGGCAACTCGTATTGTTGTGCGAGCTGGTGCATCACAATCGTCGCGGCCGCCTTGCTGCTGCCGTAGATCGTGGTGGGCTTGATGGTGCTAATGTGCTTATAGGCCTTGACGCCGTATTCGGCCGACGAGCCGATGTTGACCAATCGCGTACAACGGGTACCGGCCAGTGCGCAGACGAGATTCGCGCCGCCGAGTACGTTGACCCGCAGCGCCGTGGCGACGTCGGCATGGGCGGCATTGACGCCGTACCCGGCCAAGTGGAACACGTGAGTCGGGTCAACCTCTTGGACGATGCGGGTTACGGCGTCGGCGTCGGTGATGTCGACGCCGAACAACGTAACTTGATTTGCAAACCCGTCTATACGCTTGGTGTTAACGTTGGGTACATCGATGACGCATACGTCGGCGCCATACGTCGTTAGATGCTTGAGCAGGTGATACCCCAGAAAGCCACAGCCGCCCGTGATCAGGAACCGCATGTCGCTGGGGCACATCATCCGAGCGCACCCCCCATCCCGCTGTTTAGTATATCCTTGCACCGATCCAGCTCAGCGAAGTACGGCTGGTAGATCAGCCACATCACCTCGCCTTTGGGCGTAACGGGATCGCGCGTCCATACGTCGTACCCGCCCCCTTCATGGATGCCGATGCTGCCAAAGTGATATGCGCAGAGCATAGCGTTGTTGATAAATACATGGCCGTATGCCTCGGTGACGATATAGCCTATATCGTTGAGGATGAGGTTCCACGGCGCGGCATTGATACCCACATTGGTGATCACCTTGATGTTCTCGAAATCATGTGGCACGCGCTCGAGGTACTTTTGGTCGCCCCAACGTCCGTACGGGTCGTTGTAATCGTCGTAGCACCACTCGAGGCATCGGTCTTTCCACCAGTTGAGTACGCGCAGACCGTAGTGGTCGTTCTTTACGCCGATGAGTCCGGCTTGGTAATAGCCGCACTTGCCTTCGATCTCCTGCGTCGCGCGTTGCGTACACATCATGAACGAGTACGTGTGCCACTCTTGATAGATATACTGAAGCGGCGCGAACAGGTATAGGTCACTGTCGAGGTAGAGTACGCGTTTGAGATGAAATTGTGTGAACAGGTATTGTATGAGGCAGGCCTTGAGCGTCCAACAGAACTCGTGCAGTTTGCGGTTGTACGATGCATTGAGCAACGATTGATCCTGCAAGTCCCTGACGTGCAAGATCGTGGCGTTTTGCATACCGAGCTGTTGTAATCGCCAGTACGCAGTGTCGTCGACGGCGCAAAACCAGATGTGGAAGTTATCCTGATGCCGTTTTAATGACGAGTACAACGCCATGGCGCGCGTGACGTAGGTCTCGCTCACAATGGCGCACAGCGTGTAGAACTCGTCATGCAGAAAAAAATTTTTATTCACCGCGTCGTACTTATGGTACGTAGCCGCTTGAGAAGGCCACTTATTCGCAAATATGGCGTTGGCGTACCACGCGTCGATGCCCGTAATGAACCCGATCGCCTCGCGCAAGGCTTCGATATACGGCGTATAGATGCCGCCGAGGATCCTATTGGGCATATCTACGGTGCCGTACGACCATAAGTCATACTCGTTATCACTGAAGATCAGCATTGTGGCGAAATGAAATGCGATGAGTTCGTCGTTGCCGATATAGGGTACGCCGCCGCGAATGTTGACCCAATCCGTATTGTGGTAGACGCAGTTCCACGGCGCCGCGTCGACGCCGAGGTGGCTCTCGCAGTAGACGGAGCCGTACATCGAGGGCAGTGCGTCGAGGTACTTCTGGTCGCCGAAGGTATCGCCGACAGGTTCGGCACTGCACTGTTCGATGCACTTGGCGCGCCAGTAGCGGAGCGCGGCCAATCCCTCGTAGGTATTGCTAAATCCGATGACGCCGGCCTGATATTTGCCGTACTGCCACTCGACCTCCGGGATGTCGCGCTGCGGGCACAGATAGATTGAACAGTTGTGCAACGCATGGAAGATGGGTTGGGGGTCGGCAAACATGAAGACGTCGCTGTCGCAATAGAGTACGTTGCTCGCGCCCAACCTTGTGAGAATAAACTCGATATAGACAGGTTTGAGCGTCCAGCAGTATTCGTTGGTCTTGCGCTGCCACTTTACGCTGAGCAGTTCGCCGTCTTCTACCTCCCAGAGTTGGTTCAGTATGACGTTTGGCAATGCCGCGCGCTGTAGGAAACTATAGGTCATGTCGTCGATGCACAGGACGTAGAGTTGAAACGGGCGCGACCTGTTGCACAGGGAGCGATGGAAGGCAAGGAGCTTGATCAGGTATTCGTGACCGACGATCGTGCAGTAATGATTTGTCGTTGCGTTGCACGTACCGCAGTAAACGTATTCGCCGCTCATTTGTATCGCCTCCATAGGTCATTGGCGATCATCAGGTCTTTGTTGGTGTCGACAGAGATCCACATGCCGTTGTGCGTGTAGACGCTCAGTTCACCGCGCGCGACGAGCCGCTGCATCGGCGCTTCTTCCAATACGCAAGACGTGTCTTTTGTGAGATAATCAAAGATACGTGCATCAAAGACGAAGAACCCACCGTTGATGATACCGATGTTAGATTGCTTTTCGTCAAAAGCCGTGGCTGTACCGTCGATCACGCGCAGTGTACCGTACTGACTCTTCTTGACGACGCCCGTGACTGTGGCGATTTTACCCTTGGATCGATGAAATGCCAGCAAGTCGTCGAGGTTGATGTCGGACAGACCGTCGCCGTACGTAACCATAAATGTGTCGTCGTTGACATACCGTTCGACCATTTTGATGCGCGCACCCGTCATGGTTTCGATGCCGGTATCGATGAGTGTGACGGTAAACCGTTCGTCACGGTTTTCGTTGCAGTGAAAGAACTCGATCACGCCGTCACCTATGCTCTTACGCATATCACAGTTGCGCCATTCATAGTCGATGAAGTACTGCTTGATGGCGTCGCCCTTATAGCCCAAGGGCAGTATGAACTCGTTGTGTCCATACTTTTGGTATATATCGATGATGTGCTTAATAAGCGGCTGACCATCAACCAATAGCATGGGTTTTGGGACATTTCGAGTGGACATGCG
>CAYPOE010000196.1:0-4863 GCA_964412285.1 uncultured Eubacteriales bacterium
CCGGCGGCGGCGACCGTGAAGCCGGGCGCGATCATCCTGCTCCACTCGGTATCCTCCGACAACCGTGACGGTCTCGGCGATATGATCGACATCGCGCGCGAGCGCGGATTCGAGTTCGGTACGCTCGACGATCTATAAGAGGCGATGGCAGGCAATGGGTATGCATGACCACCCGTTGCCTGTTGTAAAAATTTGTCTCGTAGCATATATGTATCAACGTCGCACAAACATATGTAAGCCATTTCCATTACAACAGAGCCTCAATCTAACAGGCGGTATGATAATTTACAGCATGAACCGTTGCCCGACAGGATACCTTAATACGGCGAAGTAGATTCGCCGCGCATGGGTTTCTCATGCGAGTAGGAGGGCAATGTGCAAACAATCAAACAGAACTTTTATTACGTATGTCTCTTGTTGTTGCTGATCTTGGCGTGCGGCGTGCAGATGTATTATGACGGCGTCGCGAGCGGCGCGCAGATCGTCGCGTACGAGGTGATCCCCGGCGGCGATACCGTCGGCGTATCCATCACATACAAGGGCGTACTCGTAGTGGGGTTTAACGATATAGAAGACAACGGCGAGAGGCAGGCTTCTCCTGCCAAAAAAGCGGGCGTACGCGTCGACGACGTCATCACAAGCATCAATAATGTAGTCGTCAATAACACAGGCGACGTCGTGTCACTGCTGCAAGGGTGCGGTGCGGACGCGGTGCAGCTGCATGTACAGCGCGACGGCACGGAGAAAGACATCTATGTAAAACCCATGCCGACGTCAAGCGGCAACAAAGTCGGCATGTGGGTGCGCGATACGGCGGCTGGCATCGGCACCGTGACGTTTTACGATCCGCAGACGGGGAAGTATGCGGCGCTCGGACACGGCGTCACCGATGTAGATACGGGCAAAATGGTAGACATCGCCGAGGGTACGATCATGCCGTCGACCATCGTCGGCATCGACAAGGGTGAGCGTGGCCATCCGGGACAACTGCGCGGCATCTTCGATTCGTCGCGACCGTGTTGTTCGGGACACATCGCGCTCAATGAGGAGTCAGGCATCTACGGCAGCGCGAGCGCCGATATCATCGGACAACGCGAGCGCATCCAGACCGCCGAGGAGGGCGAAATTACGACAGGCGAGGCCGAGATCCTCTGCAACCTCGACAACAACGGCGTACGCAGCTACAGCATCACGATCCAAAAGATCTTGCCCAAGGCGTACGACAGCAACAAGTCGATGATCATACGCGTGACCGATCCTGCGCTATTGAACATGACAGGCGGCATCATACAGGGTATGAGCGGTTGTCCGATCATACAGAACGGGCGACTCGTCGGCGCCGTGACGCATGTGTTCGTCAACGATCCGACGCGCGGTTACGGCACGTTGATCACGCATATGTTAAAGACGGTCAACGAGTAAGACACATCATTCACAGTCAACAGAAGATCCCCCTGCTGACTGTGAATTTACTTTATGTCTTTATTCTATTTGTTATATTTATTCTATTCTTTTATTCAAAGTCTTGCCGGAGTAACGCGAGTAACTCCTTGGTTTCTTCGTTGGTGAGCGTCACGCCTTTGCCCATCTTGGAGCGATCGGGCGCCCACTCGCGGATGTCATATTTGGGTTCGCGGCCATTCCAGCTCACGAGATTGAGTTGCTTTTGCCAACCAGTGTTGCTAGTCGCGAGTACGCCGAGTTCGCGTACGACTTCATAAGTAATGTCAGGCATAGAGATCAGTATTGGGTTCTGTTTGTTGGATTAGGGTTTGTGGACGAATAGGTTGACGGAGTCGGGACACTGTCTGCTGTCGCCCATGCTGACGATGTCATCGACGACAAATCCTGCGCCCTGCATCTCGCACAGGTAGCCGTCCTTGCTTCTGGATCTGCCCGGTACATACGGAAGCCAAATCTCGGTCGAGGTATCCCCATCATGGATATACATCTGCCGCGGTGTGACGTGATCCTGCTTTGTGATGTCGATCCACTGCTCATACGATGCGATCGCTGCGGCAGGCTCCTCCAGCGTATGCATCTGTTTGTAGAACAGCATGGGCGCATTGGATTTCAGGCAGCCGTAGGCGTTGGCCAAGTATCCGCGCCTGTCCGCATCCGTGATGAGCATATGGAACCCCATGACGTCGAGTGCCGCATCGTACGTTTCATTGATGCGTGTATGAATCATGTCGCATTGCGACACCGTCGCATCAGGGAAGTCTCGCACCATCTGCCGCGCCTTGTTCACCGCCGACGGTGCGATGTCCACGCCGTGATAGATGCAACCGAGCCGCGACAAGATGACGCCGCTCGCACCCTCGCCGCAGGCGAACTCGATGATGCGCTTGCCACGCAGTTGGTATGCGTCGACCCATCGTTCGAGCGTTTGCGAGAGCGTCTCGTCGTCGGGCGTATGTCCCCACAGGTTGCCGCCCGCCGCGTAGACTTTTTGGTACCGTTGTTCGTAAGCAAGATAATACGGTTGTTGTTGATCCACAGACTACCTCCCTTCTGTCATAGCATTATAACACACGATTGCAAAATATACAACCTGCACAAGTCGGCGATACAAGGAACATTTTATACATAGATTCATCCGATCTGCTCATACTAAAGTCGAGAGGTAGACAAACTATGCGAACATACAACGTAAACGTATTTTTGCGCTCGACAGGTACGGCCGCAGGTAGCATGGAGGGCGAAGGCCCTCTCGCCCGATACTTCGACGTAGTGTCGCCCGACGGCTACTTCGGGGAAAAAACCTGGGAGAAGGCCGAATCCAAGTTCATGACGACGGCGGCGCAGTATGCCCTGAACAAAGCGGGTCTGACCGACGCCGACATCGACGCAGCACTCGCGGGCGACCTGCTCAACCAGTGCATCACGACGGGTTATACGGCGCGCGACATGCACACCCCGCTGATCGGGCTGTACGGCGCGTGTTCGACCATGGCGCTGTCCATGGCGCTCGGCTCGCTGCTCGTCACCGCGGGTATGCGGCATGTACTCGCGGGTACATCGAGTCACTTCGCGTCGGCAGAGCGACAGTTCCGCACGCCGATGGAGTACGGCGCGCAGCGTCCGCCCACCGCGCAGTGGACGGCGACCGGGTCGGGCATGGTCGTGCTATCGTCCGAGGCCGTAGTAGAGGCCGAGGCCGCAGTAGAAGCCACGCCCATCCTCATCAAACACGTGACATTCGGACGCGTGATTGACCGCGGCGTCGACGACGTCGCCAACATGGGCGCGGCGATGGCTCCCGCCGCCGTCGATACGCTTGACGCGCATCTGCACAACGTCGGCAGCAAGGTCGGCGACTATGACGGCATCTTCACGGGCGACCTCGGCAACGTCGGGTACGACATAGCGTGCGACCTCGGCGCGGCGCTCGATCACGATCTGTCGCAGAATTATCAAGATTGTGGGCAACTGCTCTACGCGCCCGACGCCGACGTCGGCGCAGGGGCGAGCGGCTGCGGCTGCGGCGCGCTCGTATTCTGCGGCTACATCTACAACGCCATGCGTACAGGACAGCTCAAGCGCGTGTTGTTCATAGCGACGGGCGCGCTCATGAGTCCAGTCAGCATAGGGCAGGGCGAGAGCATCCCCTCCATCGCACACGCAGTCGAATTCGTCGCCAACGCATAATGCATAACGCGCGACGCACTCTATAGACCTATGGAATATTTGAAAGCGTTTCTCGTAGGCGGCGCGATCTGCGCCGTCGGACAGATCCTGATTGATAAGACGCGGCTGACGCCCGCGCGCATCCTCGTCCTCTACGTCGTGGCCGGCGTGATCCTGTCGGGATTCGGCTGGTATGAGCCGCTCGTCAAGTTCGCGGCGGCGGGCGCAAGCGTGCCGCTCTGCGGATTCGGACACGCGTTGGCCGAAGGCGTACGCAAGGCCGTCGACGAAAAGGGTGCGCTCGGCATCTTCACGGGCGGACTCACCGCCACGTCGGCGGGTATCGCGGCGGCGCTGACGTTCTCGCTGATCGCGGCGACCCTCTGCAAACCCAAGGACAAATAGGATGGCAACCCCCGATGTGGCAATCTGCAATATGCGAACAGATCCATCGCACTCACACGCGATGGATCTGTGGGTCGCCGCACAGGACGTAGGCGTTCTTGCCCGCGTGCTTGGCCGTATAGAGCGCTTCGTCTGCGCAATGGATGATGTGTTGCTCGCTTTCGCGGCTGTACGCGGGGGGTACGCATACGTGTACGCCCTGCGATATGGTGACGATCTGCCACTGCGTACTCGTATACATATGCTCTATGCCCAACGCGTTCACGGCCTGCCCGATCTTGTGCGCGATGCGAGTCGCACCCGATACCTCGACGTTGGGCAATACGACAATGATCTCCTCGCCGCCGTATCGGCAGACGATGTCGCCGCGCCTACGCGTGACACTCATGACGGCCGTCGCCACGCGCTGCAATACCGCGTCCCCGGCGACATGTCCGTAATGGTCGTTGTACGCCTTAAAACTATCTATATCGATCATGATGATGGTCACAGGATGTTGCAGCTTGTGCGCCTCGCGCAGGATCACGGGCAGCTGTCGCGTCAGGTAGCGGCGGTTGCGCAGACCCGTCAGCGCATCGGTGTTGGCCTCGACGTCGCCCTCGTAGGATTTGCGTTTGTATACGATCAGGAAGATACCCGTGAGGATCAACGTGGGCAACATAAACAACAGGCTCAGCAGCAAGCGCATATACAGCACGCGGTGATCGAAGGACTCATAATTGATGTCCACGCCGAGCAGTCCGACGTACGTACCCTCGACGGTGTACAGCGGCGTAAGTCCCGAATAGGCCTTGCCATACTCATCCGATGTGAACACAAACCCCGCCG
>CAYPOE010000197.1:0-4810 GCA_964412285.1 uncultured Eubacteriales bacterium
CTCTGCTATCGTTACAGTTACAGTTACAGTATGGGAGGGAATGCAGTATGTTAGTCAATCGCGTATGCCATCGTGGTCATGAGACTCTGGTTGGCGGGTGTAGTGTCGAGGCGCGTATGCTGGATCACAACCGGAATCGAGCACTCGACGAGAATCGCATACGGTACGTCCTTGGGTACGGGATTGCCGTCGGCGTCGCGCAATTTGTCGAGACGCACGTGGTGCGTGCGATTGGCCGCGCACTTCGACGTAAAGCCGCGCATGGGGTCACGATCCTCGAAGTAGAACGTGAGTACAATGTCGCAGTCCTCGTCGCTGACGTTGAGCACGCATACGGACTCGTGGCTGATGTTGTAGTCGTTGATGTGACTCGCCATGAAGCCGTCTCCGATGAGCCAGGTCTTGTTGCCGATGGGTTTCATAATCATACTCCTTTATGTTGTGTTGACGTCCCTGTGTTGTGGCGTCAAAGCCAGCACCGCGCAGCGTACCTCAGCCGCGCCGCTATCGTAGAGCAGTCCGACGCACTCGCCCAGCGTCGAACCCGTCGTGCATATATCGTCGATGAGCAAGATCCGCGCGCCGTCCACATTGGTCGTCACACTGTACGCGCCTTTGACGTTAATCACACGCTGTGGGGCGGGCAGACGGCTCTGTTTCTCGACGTCGCGCTTGTGCAATACATGTCGTACGGGCAGCCCCGTATGTTCAGACACCGCCGTCGCGAGTACCGCGCACTGGTCGAAGCCGCGCTTGTAGTAGCCATTCTTGCTGATCGGCACATATGCCACGAAATTAATATCGCTACTATGATACCACGACGCGATCGAAATTGCAAGCAATTTTCCGAATGCCCACGCCGCCCACTCCTGCCCCGGCGTGAACTTCATGCGCAAGATCCCGCGCCGTACATCGTCTTCGTACGCGTACCGCGCATTGCATAGGACTTTGCGCGACAACATCTTGCGATAACCGTTGCACAGCAGCGTCGCGCACTCGACGCACAACGGCGCGTGGCACGCCAATCTGTCGCCGCAGATCACGCAGTGCGGCGGATAGAACACATCGAGCAATGGATGCTCGCGCAACCTGTCCAACAGACCCCGCGCCGTGCGCGGTAGGTCGCGAATCGCTGTGCTGATGTCATTGAGGTCATTCATGTCTTGTATTGATCGCGCCCATTGCGCAACATGCACCCGAGCAACGTGTACCGCTTGTCCTTGCCCGTATGCTGTACCATTTGGCGCAACACTTCAGCTCTGCCGATCAGGATCACGCGCTTCTTGGCGCGCGTAACGGCTGTGTAGAGCAGATTGCGCGACAGCTGCATGTACGTGTTGACGAACAGCGGTATGATGCAGGTGTCAAACTCGCTGCCCTGACTCTTGTGAATCGTGAGTGCGTACGCGTGTTCGAGTTCGTTGAGTGTATTCTTATTGTATACGACGTGTCGGTCGTCATCGTAGCGCACGGTCAGCGTCTCGGCCTCGACGTCCACATCGACGATGAATCCTACGTCTCCGTTATACACGCCGCTGCCCGTGTCGCCGTTGGAACGCACCCAATCCAAACGATAGTTATTCTTGATGTGCATGACCTTGTCGCCGAGACGCAGCGTCAGACCCTCTGATTTCAACTCAGGCTTGTCCGCCTCAGCTGGATTCAGCCACTGTTGCAACTGCGCGTTGAGCGCGCGCGAACCCGTGTCGCCGATGCGCGTCGGCGTGAGTACTTCGATGTCTGTCATGGGGTTGATCGCGTACGCGTCGGGCAGACGCTTGGTGATGAGTTGCCGGATGTCGTCGAGCAGGACCGACAGATTGTCGCGGCGCATGAAGAAGAAGTCGCTCGCGCCGCTCGTGACGGGCATCTCACCCTTGTTGATGCGGTGGGCATTGAGCGTGATGTGGCTGTGTTCGTCCTGCCGAAAGATCTCATCGAGTCCCACACACGGGACGCACTTGGACTGTATGATATCGCGCAGCACGTTGCCGTGTCCGATCGACGGCAGTTGGTCGCAGTCGCCGACCATGATGATGTGACAGCGTCTGGGCAGCGCGGTGAGCACTGAGTATAGCAGCGTGGTGTCCAACATGCTGCACTCGTCGATGATGATCACGTCGCAGTCGATGCGTTGGTGGCTGCCCCGACCGAACGACATCTGTGCCGCGTCTTCATCGTAATACGCTTCGAGCAGCCTGTGGATCGTCTTGGCCTCCACGTCGCAGAGTTCACTCATGCGCTTCGCCGCGCGACCCGTCGGCGCGCAGAGGATCACGCTCTTGCCGTACATGTCGGCCAATCGCGCAATCGAGCGTATGACCGTGGTCTTGCCTGTACCCGGGCCACCCGTGATCACAAGTACGTTGCGTTGCAGTGAGAGCGCCAACGCCTGTCGCTGCTTGGCCGCGAGCGTGATGCTCGCCATGCCCTCGATGATGCCGATGCGTTCGTCGACGTCGGCGCAGTGGGTATACGGCTCGTCGTATGCATAGCGCAGCAGTTTGTCGGCGCAATATGCCTCACAGTCGTAGATGTGCGTGAGCGCGACGTACGGCTCGAGTTCTACGTCAGTGAGCGCGATGCGTCCACCCTCGGCGATCTGCGTGATCTCAGCGTCGACAATCGACATAGGCAAGCCGAGCAGTTCAGCCGCCTGTTGCGCAGCCCTGTGGCGCGGATAACAGGTGTGTCCGCGCGATGTGATGCGCCTGAGCGTGAAGAACACGCCTGCCGCGATGCGCCGCTCATCGCCGTCGGCAAAGCCCAACGTACGCGCGATCTGGTCGGCCTTCTCGAACGAGATGCCGTAGCCGCCTTCAGCAAAACGGTATGGGTCGTTGCGGATCAGGCCCAACGAACCCGTGCTGTATCGATCGTAGATGCGCGCGGCACAGTTGACCGACAGCCCGAACCGCGCGAGATACAGGCACAGGTCTTGCATACCGAACTGCGCGGCGTAGGCCTCGTGGAGCTTTTGCGCCTTGGATTCAGATATACCTTGCACCGCCGCGAGCCGCTGCGGCTCGTTGCCCAATACGTATAGCGTATCATCGCCAAATTCATCGATGATACGCCGCGCCAACGCCTTACCCAATCCCTTGATGCAGCCGCTCGACAGGTAGCCGAACAGCTCATCCTGGGTCGTGTAGAGCCGCTTCTCGTACTCGTGTACCTTGAGTTGTTCGCCATACTCGGGGTGGGTTTCATAGTAACCGCGCACCGTGACGCGCTCGTTCTCCTCGATATACGGCATGGATCCCACGATGACGACGGGACCGCCGTCGCTGTCGAGCGCACACACGGCGTAACCGCTGTCGCTGCTCTGGTAGATGATATAATCGATCACGCCGTCGATGCTGACGTAGGGTTTGCTCATAGTGTTCTCTCGGAGCTACCGCACACATCACCGTGCCGTACCGCACAGTTTAGGAGATGGCTACTGCAAGTAGCCCCTCGGCTACTGTAAGCAGCCTTCCTCCATCATGTGTATGTAGCCCTCGCGGTCGGTAACTGTAATAAAGTCGTACTCGTTGCTAAGGCGTTTTAAGATGTTGGTCGTTTCGTCGGTACTGCCGAGGTCGACGGCAATGATATGCGGTACGGTACGCGGCCCCAGTTTGTGCAGACAGTTCCAGACGACGGCGCGGATCGTGCCTTCGACGGTATCCTGCTGATTGCACACGGTGACTACCACGGTGAATCGTTCCTCGGGCGTCGTGAAGAAGTAATCTTTCAGGAACGCCAATACGCATATCACGCCAATCACGGCAAAAAAGCACACAATGGCCATTTGCACCATTGCCATGTCATCACCCCCTATACTATTTAATATATAGTATGTGATTTGCTTTTCGAGGGTGATTGCAGTCATGCCGCGATGTTTATGTTTATTGAGCCACTGCGGCAGGACAGATGTAATTGCGGTCGATGATGGGCTGGAGGTATCTCTCCTCGCCATAGCCGCGCTGCCGCAGACCGTCCGACGCGACGATCACCAATGCGGCGAGTAGATCGTGCGTACGCGCGTCGACGACATACTCGCCGAAGCACGCGGCATGGCGGCGTTGGGTATTCGTGCGACTATCGCCCGACAGATACGCGTCGATGATGTGTTCCGCGGCGTCCATATTGTAGAGGATACCAAGCGAGAACGCGGGCGGTGCGAACGTCGCGCCGAACGGTTGGGTGCAGTCGCTGCGGATCTCGAGCGTGCCGCGATACGTGAGTTCTACGGATTTGAACGACAGGAAGCGCTTGACGTCGTCGTCGATGGCGCCGTACTTCGGATCGTCGAAGTATTCGCGCACAGGCACAGGCTCGAACGTCTCGTACCGGCCGTCGCGCACGCGATTGAACATACGGCGGTTCAGGAACATGTCGTATATGTCGTCCATCGTGCGGATCGGCTCGTCCCACTGCCCGACGTTGCCCATGTAGCCGAATGCGCTGCGCTGCCACAGGTAGTCCCGCGCACATCGTACGCATTCGCCCAACGCAGGTAGCGGCGAGTTCGCGAATAGCAGCGCGCGTACGAAGTCGAGCTTGGAGAATAGCGTCACACAGCGCGACAACAATTCAGGTTCGACGTCCATGTGCGTCTGCGTCGAACACATCATGGCAGGAAAGCGCGGGTAGTCGTGCGCAGCGGGGTACGTAGACAGGTATGCGCGCACCATGCGGTAGACGGGATAATCCACAGGCAAGTCGGCAATCGCGTCGTGATACGGATTGATGCCCGAACCGATCAATGTATGACTGTGCGGCGACAGATATGCCTGCACCGCGTCGAAGTACGCATCAAAGCGGC
>CAYPOE010000198.1:0-4735 GCA_964412285.1 uncultured Eubacteriales bacterium
AGCGCGATCGTAGCGTTTTGCAGCGACGGCGTACACATGCAATCGCCGAGTACGTTGCGGGCAAATACTGTGCTGCCCGCACCCATGAATGTAATTTTTACCATAGGAACTCCTTGTTGCTTATATTGATTGTTGTATTTGTTGTGTTATGCGTTTTTTATTGTTAGGACACGAATTTGTGCAGTAGTCGCAGCCTTTGCCGTTGCCGTAGCTTTGCAGCAACGCCGACTGCTCGGGCGACAAGTCGCCGATCTGCGTCAGGTACGACAGGCACCGCGTATGATTGAGCGTATACGGCGCGTACAGCGCACCCGTCGGGCACGCTCTCACGCACGCATTGCAGCCTCTGCATCGGTTCTCGCACGGCGTGTCGTATGCGTCACAGGTTGCGTCGGTCAGAATCAGTCCCAGATTCACGTCGCAGCCTGCGTGTGTGTACAGCATGTTGTTGCGCCCGAACCAACCTACGCCGCCCAGATACGCAATGTGCCGCTCGCAGAGTCGCCCGCTGTCGCAGAGGACTTTGTACCGTGTCAGACCCAACGCGTCCGCAAGCGTACGCAGCCGCTGCTTGACGGGTTCGTGATAATCCTCGCCCCATGCGTACCGCGCCACGCCCTCGACGGGCTGACCCGCGCGATACGGGTACGCACATACGATGACGCTCCGCGCATCAGGCAGTATATAAAACGGATTGACGCGCTGCAGCTTGTCCCGACGTACAAACGGCGTATCGCCGCGCTGCATGAGTCGCGGCAGCAGCTCATGATAGACGCGCGCGCGTACGACGCCGACGCTCACTGCGCCGCCGGCGATCGCTGCGGATTTGAGGTCGGCGTTACGGAATACTTGACACATGGACGGTTATCATATATGATTATTCCATATATTATATTGCTTAGGGGGCAAATGCTATGTCCAAAGAGATAGGCATGAGGGCGTTGCGGCTCGAAGAGACCGACCGCGTGCCGCGCACCGAATATTCGATCGACGGCTACCACTACGACGCAGTACGCGCGGTCACGGGTATACCCGTCTACGCCGACAGCGACCCGGCACTCAAGACACAGGCGCGCAAGGCATTCATGACGGCGTGGAACTACGACTTCTGTTGGTCGACGTTGGTTACAGGGGATCATCTCAAAGGTCGCAAGACGGGTATGGGACATGCGGCGTACGCGGCCGACGGCTCGGACTTGGTCGACAACCGCCAATGTCCGTTTGATACGCCTGAAGCCGCATTGGCGCTCGATCCGATGAGCGAGTACGGCGTACTCGATATACCGACGCTGACCGCCGACTTCAACAAGTCGTACTACGGCGGCGTAGACTACTTCCCAGACGCCGCGCACATGACAGGCGTGTACATCACCTGCATATCGGGACTCATCGAGATCTTCGGCTGGGACATGCTGCTCTATGCTGCGGGTACCGATCCCGACGCGTTCGGCGCGTTGACCAACCGTTACGTAGACTGGGTATCACAGTACTTCACGGCGTTAATCCAGTGTGATTCGCCCGTGATCATGGTACACGACGACATGGTCTGGACAGAGGGCGCGTTCATGCATCCCGATTGGTATCGTAACTATGTGTTCCCGAATTACGAGCGACTGATTCGTCCGTTGCGCGAAGCGGGTAAGATCGTGCTGTTCACGTCGGACGGCACGTTTACGAAGTTCGTGAACGACCTTGCGCCGATCTTCAACGGCTTCGTCATGGAACCTACGACCGACATGGGATACATCGCCGAACGGTACGGCAAGACGCACTCGTTCGTCGGCAACGCCGACACGCGCGTGCTGCTCTACGGTACCAAGGACGACATCTATGCCGAGGTCAAACGCTGCATGGACATCGGCAAGAAGTACAACGGCTTCTTCATGGCTGTGGGCAACCACATCCCTGCCAATACCCCGGTCGACGCGTGCCTCTGGTACAACGAGGCGTATATGTCCATGTGCAAACGGTAACGCACCGCAACGTCAAATGCACTATATTACTTTACCACATTGACGGGGTTGCCGTCAAGGAATGCCTTGAGGTTGGCGACTGCAATGTCCATGAGGCGCGCGCGGGCTTCGTAGGTCGCCCACGAGATGTGCGGTGTGATGATCAGATTTTTGGCGCGGTAGAGGATGCTGTCGGGTTTGAGTGGCTCGACTTCGCAGACGTCGATGGCGGCTCCGGCGATCACGCCGCGCTCGAGTGCGTCGACGAGGTCGGGTTCGTTGATGATGGGGCCGCGGCTCGTGTTGATCAGCAACGCCGTGGGTTTCATCTGTGACAGCGTGGTCTGGTTGATCATACCCTGCGTCGAAGGGAACAGCGGGCAGTGTATGCTGATCACGTCGGATACTGCGAACACCTCATCGAGTGACAGCCACTCGGTCGCGTAACCCGCGCTGCTGCGGTTCACGTCGTACACGACAACCTTCATGCCGAGCGCGTCGGCGATCTTGCCGACTTGCTGTCCGATGCGTCCGAAGCCGATGAGGCCCAACGTCTTACCTGCGAGTTCGATCAGTGGATAGTCCCAGAAGCAGAAGTCGGGACACGACGACCAGCGTCCTTCTTTGACTGCGATGCTGTGTTCGGCGACGCGGTTGGTCATCGCGAACAGCAGCGCGAAGACCATCTGCGCGACCGACTGCGTACCGTAGGTCGGGATGTTGGTCACGGTGATGCCGAGCGAGGCGGCGTGCGCCGTGTCGACGACGTTGTAGCCTGTCGCGAGTACGCCGATGTACTTGAGTCCCTCGAGTGCGTCCAACGTATCGGCACGCAGCGGCGTCTTGTTCGTGAACAGGATCTCCGCGCCCGACGCGCGTTCGAGGATGAGGTCGGCGGGTGTGCGGTCGTAGACTGTGACTTCTCCCAACGCTTCAACGCCGTTCCACGACAGGTCGCCGGGGTTGAGCGTGTAGCCGTCCAATACAACTATCTTCATATTGTCACCTCCGTAACAACGTAACAAATTGAACATACGAATATACATGTTACGGCATTATATCATATTTATACGTTTTATGCAATCCAAGGCTTTCTGGTTCGTACCGTTACTGTTACTATTGTCACTGTGTTCGTGTTCGCGTACGTCGCATACGTTTTTCACGATGGACACCGTCGCCGACGTCACGATATACAGCGGCGACGCATCGCGTATCGCCGAGATGATCGAACTGTGCGGGCGGTACGACGCACTGTTTAGCTACACGAATGAGTATAGCGACGTCTATCGCATCAACCACGCCGATGGCTGGGTCGCGGTATCCGACGAAACGATCGACGTCATCAATCAAGCGTTGCACTACTGCGCGTTGACCGACGGTGCGTTCGACATCACGCTCGGCGGCGTGGCCGAACTCTACGACTTCGGCAGCGATGTACTACCCGACCGTGCGGACGTTGCCGCCGAGATGCGCGGCGTAGGATACGAACGCGTGCGCATCGACGGCTATCGCGTGGACGCGGGCGGCACGCGCATCACCCTCGCAGGGATCGCGAAGGGGTACGTGGCGGATCGATTGGCGGCGTATATGCGTGAACACGACATGACGGGCATCGTCAACCTCGGCGGCAACGTGATCTGCGTAGGCAAACGCGCGTACCGCATTGGCATACAGCGACCGTTTACCAACCAAGTATGGCGTAGCGTCGACGTGACGGGTAAAGCCGCTGTGACAGCGGGCGTGTACCAGCGATACATGACCGTTGACGGCACAGTCTACTCGCACATACTCGAACCGTCGACGGGCATGCCTGTCGACAACCGCGTGTGGAGTGCGACTGTGATCTGCGACAGTGCGACGGCTGCCGACGCTATCTCCACGGCATGTATCGTGCGGCCTGATCGGGTCGAAGCGTGGGCGAAGAAACTGAACGCGGAAATCATTTTATATAAGGCGGAGGAGGAAGAGTCATGGCATTAGAGTTCAAATCATTCACAGACGGCAACGCATTTATGGAATTGATCTTGCCGTACATCAGCAAGCGTGAGGCTGACAACAATCTGGTCTACGCCAACGTAGACGCAGTGATCCACGGAGACGCCGACGCGTACGCCTGTGCGGTCATGGATGGCGACACACCCGTACTCGTCGGTGCAAAGCGCGGGCCGCATCCCGTTGTGTTCTACGAGTGCGATGGCGCGTACGGCGACGAGGCGATTGGGTTGATCTGCAAGGGTCTGCTCGACAGTCCGATTGGACTGCCCGGGTTCATGGGCGAGAGTTCGCTCATGGATCGGTTCAAGCGTACCGTGTACGCACTCATGCCTGAACCGTACAAATTGGATCAGATGATGCGCATCTACGAGATCGATCACGCGATCACGCTGCCCAAGACCGTCGGTACGCTGCGCATCGCGACAGAGGATGATATGTATGTGCTGCCGTACTGGTGCGGACACTTCGCACCCGCGTGCGGACTCGGCGACTTCGACTATGTATACGGCGAATCCGCTGTGCGGCGCGGGATCGATAACGGCACACTGTACGTGCTCGAGCATGGCGGCAAGCCCGTATCCATTGCCGCGTCTAACCGCCGTACGCCGAATATGCGCATGATTTCGATGGTCTACACGCCGCCCGCGCTGCGCGGACACGGCTACAGCAAGTCGTGCGTGAGCATGACGATCAATGAGCTACTCAAAGATCCGACGTGCAAGAGCGTGGCGCTGTTCGCCGACCGCAACTATCCTGTGTCCAACGCGGTCTACGCAGGGATCGGTATG
>CAYPOE010000199.1:0-4722 GCA_964412285.1 uncultured Eubacteriales bacterium
TCCATCTCGTGAGATGAGGAGTATGCAAATCACAGGAAGTTACTGAGGATTGCCGCTTCTTAATCTTGCAATAATTTCCCAACCATTCGCGGCTTCTTTTTTCGTTTTTTCTATTAGTTCTTTAGGGCTTAAATCTTTCGTTTTTTCATAATTTTCGTAGCGAATATTGTGAATATCGTTAATCGTAAACCTGTTGCTGGCAATCATGTCTACTCCCCCTCTACAAGCATCGGCGGCGGTATAATCTTGATTTCATTATAGCCAAGTAATTTATTTACTACCTGCACCTTATCGGTAGTTTTTACGTTAACAAAATGCTTGAAATTCCAACTCACGATAAAATCACATTCATATACCGTCGCAATCGCTATGTGACGACAGTCGTCTCTGCATCTTTCCTTTAATACCCCAAGCTCAAGATATTTATTCGTAAGCATTATGACTTCTTCGGTTTCTTCTACACGCAATAAATTTATATCTTTAAGATACCCATACAACGTAAGCTTTTTGTCATAGGAGCACTGTTCGATTTCTTCTATAACGACATCAGAAATAACAACAATAAATTTATTTGCTAAAATCTCATTCCAAAGCTGTAGGGTTTCTGCCATTTTATCAGGTGAATCTTGTTGGTCTAAATGACTTACAACCGATGTATCAAGATAGATTTTCAACTTTTTCACGCTGGTTTACTCCATTTCGCAATATACGCATACTATTCGCATAAGCTTTTCGCAATGATAATACCATGCTCATTTACCCCATAACAATTAGGCATAAACCCGGCAAGTTTATAGCCGCGGCTTAACATGTATTCATAGTCCTTATCGGTTGATTTAAGTGCCAATCATTCTTCAATGTAATTTTCGATCCTTCTGCCATGAGCCGTATTTTCTCCCGCAGTGTATTCGCCGTTATTATCATATCTACCATATAGCCTATAGGGATTTCGGCATTTTCACCCATATACCAGCCTATTTTATCAGGGGCTATTCTCATATAGCACATCCCTCATAATATAGATCTACAGTAAAAGTATACCAGATACGAATCGTTGTGTCAAACGCCTTTCGCTGTTGCCTGCAAGAGTTTTGCGTTCGCACGGTTTGACGCGCATACCCCTCCTGTGATATAATAACCTAATACCGTACGGAGGCAACATAGCATATGAATGAACAAATAGCCAAGATTGCTGAACGCATCAAAGGATTGCGCGAACTCAACGACATATCGGTCGAAGAGATGGCGCACGTCACGCACACCACGCCCGAGGAATACCTGCGCTACGAGGCGGGTGAGTTGGACTTCTCCATTACATTCCTGTACAACGTAGCGCGGCTGGTCGGCGCGGACATGGTCGAGCTGCTGACCGGCGAACTGCCGCGACTTTCGCATTTTTCGCTGATCCGCGCGGGGCAGGGTCTGCCTATATCGCGTCGCATCGGGTTCACGTACCAGCACATGGCGTACCTGTTCCGCGATAAGGTCGCCGAACCGCTCTACGTCACGGCCAAGTATGAGGCCGATAAAGTCGACGCACCCATCTCGCTCAACAGTCACGACGGGCAGGAGATGGATTACGTCCTCACAGGTAAGCTGCGCGTACAGATCGGCGACCGTGTCGTCGATATGGATCCCGGCGACTGCCTGTATTACGATGCGGCGCAAAAGCACGGCATGGTCGCCATCGAGGGTGACTGCACCTTTATTGCCGTGGTCATCAAGACAGAAGAAGGCAAGGATTTGCTTTGAGGGGTATGATTTGTGAATGATATGAAACGTATACATGAACGATATATTACCGAACATTTGGATAGAGAGGGGCATGTCTGTGGCATCGACTACACCGTGCCGGAGGACTTTAATTTCGCCTACGACGTCGTCGACGCGTGGGCGGCAGAGCAACCCGACAAACTCGCGCTGCTCTGGACGGACATAGAGGGTCGCGAGGAGCGGTTCACGTTCGCCGACGTCAAGCGCGAGTCCGAACGCTGTGCGGCGATGCTCTGGGCGCATGGCATCCGTCGCGGCGACATCGTCATGCTGATCCTCAAGCGTCACTACGAGTACTGGTTCTTCGCCGTCGCGCTGCACAGGATCGGCGCGGTCATGATCCCCGCTACGGCGCAGCTTGCAGCCAAGGACGTCGTGTACCGCGTCGACAGCGCGGACGTCAAGGCGCTCGTCGTCACGGCGGCAGACGGCGTCATCGACCGCGTCAATGAGGCATTGGGACAGTGTAAAAATAGGCCGCTGTCGTTCACCGTGCGCGGCGCGCGCGACGGATTCATCTCATACGAGGACGAGATCACGAAGTACGACGGCTTCCCGCGACCCACGGGCGACGACGCGACGCGCGCCGACGACATGCTGCTCATGTACTTCACGTCGGGTACGACGGGTATGCCCAAGATGGTCGCACATCGATTCGACTACCCGATTGCGCACATCATCACGGCCAAGTACTGGCAGAACGTATCTGAGGACGGTCTGCACCTCACGATTGCAGAGACGGGCTGGGCGAAGGCTTCGTGGGGCAAGATCTACGGGCAGTGGTTCATGGGTACCGCACTGTTCGTTCACGACTTCGATCGATTCGATCCGCCGCAGATGCTGTCGGTGATCAGCAAGTATAAGATCACAACGTTCTGCGCGCCGCCTACGATGTATCGTTTCTTTATCAAAGAGGATCTGTCGGCATACGACTTATCGTCGCTGCGACACTGCGCGACGGCGGGCGAGGCGCTCAATCCCGAGGTGTACGAGCAGTGGCTCGCCGCGACGGGCGTGCGCATCATGGATGGCTTCGGCCAGAGCGAGGGTACGCCGCTCGCGTTCAACCCGTACTGGACGACGCCGCGCCCGGGTTCGATGGGGCCGGCATCGTTCGCGTACGACGTCGACGTCGTCGACGAGGACGGCAAGTCGGTCGACGCAGGCGTCGTCGGCGAGATCGTCGTACGTACCGAGCAGCGGCAGGTCGGACTCTTCGTCGGCTACTACAGGGACGACGAACGTACGAATGAGTTGTGGCACGACGGCCTGTATCACACGGGCGACACGGCGTGGCGCGACGAGGACGGCTACCTCTGGTACGTCGGACGTACGGACGACCTGATCAAGTGCAGCGGGTACCGCATCGGCCCATTCGAGATCGAGTCGGTGCTCATGGAGCATCCCGACGTACTCGAATGCGCGGTGGTCGGCGCGCCAGACCCCGTCAGGGGTCAAGTGGTCAAAGCCGTCATCGTCCTGCGCAAAGGCGCCGAGCCGTCCGACGCACTGACGAAAGAGTTGCAGGCATACGTCAAGAAGCAGACGGCATTCTACAAATATCCGCGCATCATCGAGTATCGCACCGAACTGCCAAAGACCGTGAGCGGCAAGATCCGGCGCACCGAACTGCGCAGTAAATAATACAAGGATTGCTACAATAAAGAGGATCATATGGAGATCAAAGAGATTACCAAGCGCGACGTGGATTTCGCGCAATGGTATACCGACGTCGTGCTCAAGGCCGAACTCATTGCGTACACGTCGCAGCGCGGCTTTATGATCGTGCGACCGTACGGTTGGGCGATTTGGGAGAATATCCAAAGCTGGTTAGATACCCGATTCAAAGAGACAGGACACAAGAACGTGGCCATGCCGACGCTGATTCCTGAACATTTGCTGCAAATGGAGAAGGATCACATCGAGGGCTTCGCGCCTGAGGTCGCGTGGGTCACGATGGGCGGCAGCGAGGAATTATCGGAGCGGCTATGCGTGCGTCCGACGAGTGAGACGCTATTTTGCGAACACTACGCGAGTATCGTGACGAGTTGGCGCGACCTGCCGCTGCTGTATAATCAGTGGTGCAGCGTCTTACGCTGGGAAAAGACGACGCGCCCGTTCCTGCGCGGACGTGAGTTCCACTGGCAAGAGGGACACACGGTTCACGCGGGCGCGGACGACGCGATCGCCGAGACGCTGCGTATACTCGACATATACGCGCGATTCTATGAAGAAGTACTCGCGATACCCGTGATCAAGGGCAAGCAGACGGATACGCAGAAGTTCGCGGGCGCACATTCGACTTATGCGGTCGAGAGCCTGATGTACGATGGCAAAGCACTTCAAGCGGCGACGAGCCACTATTTCGGCGACAACTTCGCCAAGCCGTTCAACATTCAGTATACGGACAAGAACAACGAGTTGCAGTACGTGCATTCGACGTCGTGGGGTTTGACTACGCGCAGCATCGGCGCTATGATCATGGTACACGGCGACGACACGGGCTTAGTACTGCCGCCGCGCATCGCACCCGAACGCGTCGTCATTGTGCCGATCAACGCGCACAAGGGCGGCGTCATGGAACAGGCTACAGCATTGCTCGAAACACTCAATAACGCGGGCATCCCGACGATCCTCGACGACAGCGACAACTCGCCGGGCTGGCGTTTCGCGCAGCACGAGATGCGCGGCGTACCCGTGCGCATCGAGATCGGCCCCAAGGATATTGCGAACGGCACATGCGTACTCTCCCGCCGCGATACGCGCGAGAAGTCGGTCGCGCCGCTCGACGGCATAGTAGACGCAGTCAACGCATTGTGCGACGAGATACAGACAAATCTGTATAACCGCGCCAAAGCGTTGCTTGAGAGCAAGACGTACGATGCGACGACACGCGAGGCGTTCATCGACATCGCGAACAACCAGCCGGGCTACATCCGCGCCGACTGG
>CAYPOE010000200.1:0-4689 GCA_964412285.1 uncultured Eubacteriales bacterium
TCCTGTGATTTGCATACTCCTCATCTCACGAGAGTATCACGCCAGCCGCGACAACCGTCGCGGCTCTGTTGATTTCACTCGATCAACTTTACATAATCGCGCTATTGCTTTCTCTGCGAATCCATGGTATAATAGTGGGTACATAGCTTATACAATGGGATAATATGGCAATACTTTCAAAAGGGGCATACCGAGCCGCTTTTTCGCGTCTCACGCGATCTACGCGACACGGTCATACGACATGCGGCAGCTAAGCATCGGCGGCAACGACGCCAACATAAAGATCGAAAAGTTTTTGCAGAAGTATTTTAAGTCAGCATTGCCCAACGCGTTGCTGTTCAAATACCTGCGCAAGGGACGCATCAAGGTCAATGGCAAACCTGCGCGGCAGGGATACGTCCTGCGCGCGGGCGACGCACTGTCGCTCTACATCAACGACGAGTTCTTCGACGGCGGCGACGTGCGGTACGAATATATCAAGCCCACGTTCGGCATACGCTACGAGGACGACCACATCCTCATCACGGACAAACCGCCGGGGCTGCCTGTCCACGCCGACGACAGCGGTACGAAAGATACACTGATCAACCAGATCATCGCCTACCTGATCCAAACCGGCGCGTATGATCTGCGCGAACACACGTTCGTACCCGCGCTCGCGCATCGCATCGACCGCAAGACGCGCGGCCTCGTCATCGCGTGCAAGACCGCGCCCGCACTCGCGGGCATGAACACGATCATCCGCGACCGCGAGGTGGAGAAGTATTATCGCGCGACGGTACACGGGATTGTGCGCAAAGACAGTGATACGCTGACGGGCTATCATAGCAAGGATGCAGAGGCCGGGCGCGTGATGATCCACGCGCGTCCCGCCCCGGGCGCGAAGATCGCGATCACACACTACCGCGTCGTCGAGCGACGCGCCGACACGACGCTGCTCGACGTGCGCATCGAGACAGGGCGCACGCACCAGATCCGCGCGCACATGGCGTCGATCGGACACCCACTCGTCGGCGACGGCAAGTACGGTCGCGCGGCCGATGCCGACGCGCTCGAGCTGTGCGCGTACAAGTTGACGTTCGCCGAGCGCATCACGCCCGCATGTCTGCGATACTTGCAGGGCGTGACCGTGTTGAGCGCGCTGTAACGCATGAGTGTGGGGATCAATTGTGCAGAAAGATACGCAATGCTTTGAATATAGCCATATTTCTGTGCAAAACACAGAAATATGCGCGACACTTGACGTTTTCGCAATTTTATGGTAGTATAAGCAGCTACTATATTGCCCTTTTCTCGACATACGACATATAGGAATGGACTGTTGAAATATAGATATGCGTTTGGATTGATACTCATAACTCAGGAGGATACCCTATGCAAAAGGTACAGCTCGGACGAAAAGAACGGATGAGCTTCAGCAAGATAGATGACGCGATACCCATGCCGAATTTGTTGGAGGTACAGCGCAATTCCTACCAATGGTTCCTATCCGAGGGACTGCGCGAGGTATTCTCCGACGTATCCAAGATCACCGACTTCACGGGCAACCTCGTACTGCGCTTCGTCGACCATTCGCTCGACAGCGCGCCCAAGTATACGGAATTAGAAGCCAAGGAGCGCGACACGACCTATGCCGCGCCGCTTCGCGTACGCGTGCAGCTCGAGAACCTCGAGACGGGCGAGATCAAGGAGCAGGAGATCTTCATGGGCGACTTCCCGCTCATGACGGCCAACGCGACGTTCATCATCAACGGCGCCGAGCGCGTCGTCGTCAATCAGCTCGTACGTTCGCCGGGTATCTATTATACCTCACAGTATGATAAGAACGGCAAATCGCTGTTTAATAATACCGTGATCCCGAACCGCGGCGCGTGGCTCGAGTACGAGTCCGACTCCAACGACATCGTATCCGTCCGCGTAGACCGCACGCGTAAGGTGCCGATTACGGTCTTTTTGCGCGCGATGGGACTGTCGACGCGCTACGACATCCTCGAGATGTTCGGCGAGACCGAGCAGATCCTTGCGACGCTCGAAAAAGACACGTGCCAGAACACCGAGGACGGTCTGCTCGAGGTCTACAAGCGTCTGCGACCCGGCGAGCCGCCGACCGTCGACTCTGCACAGTCGCTGATCAACTCCCTCTTCTTCGACCCCAAGCGGTATGACCTGGCCAAAGTCGGTCGCTATACGTTCAACAAGAAGCTGTCGATCGACCGCCGCATCGGCGGATGCGTCGCCAAAGAGGCGATTGTATCGCCTGTATCGGGCGAGATCCTCGTCAATGCGGGCGAGACCATCAGCAAAGCCAAGGCGACCGAGATCCTGCACAACGACGTGCAGCGCGTCGTACTCGACGTGGATGGCCGCGACGTCGTCGTGTTCTCGAACAACTTCGTGTTCTTGTCGAATTACATCGACTTCCCAATCGCCGAAAATATCCCCGCGTTCAGCGACGACGTGCGCGTCTACAAGCCCAAGCTCGATGAGATCATCGAGGATTGCACCAAGGACGGCGTCGTCAACGTGTTCAAGCTGCGCGACGCACTCGGGCAGAACGTCGCCGAACTCTGGCCCAAACACATCAAGCTCGACGACATCTTCGCATCGGTCAACTACCAGTTCGGATTGCCCTACGGCATCGGCAATACCGACGACATCGACCATCTCGGCAACCGACGACTGCGTTCGGTCGGCGAACTGTTGCAGAATCAGTTCCGCATCGGTCTGTCGCGCATGGAGCGCGTCATCCGCGAGCGCATGGTTATACAAGACTTAGACGTCGTCACGCCGCAGACGCTGATCAACATCCGACCCGTCTCCGCTGCGATCAAAGAGTTCTTTGGCTCATCGCAGCTGTCGCAGTTCATGGATCAGCCCAATCCGCTCGCCGAACTTGGCCACAAGCGTCGACTCTCCGCGCTCGGGCCGGGCGGTCTGTCGCGCGATCGCGCCTCGTTCGAGGTACGCGACGTGCATCACACGCACTACGGTCGCATGTGTCCGATCGAGACGCCTGAAGGTCCCAACGTCGGTCTGATCTCGCAGCTCGCGACGTTCGCGCGCGTCAACGAGTACGGCTTCATCGAAGCGCCGTACCGCCGCGTCGATAAAGAGCAGAAGCGCGTGACCTCTGAGGTCACGTACATGACCGCCGACATCGAGGATCAGTACGTCGTCGCACAGGCCAACGAGCCGCTCGACGAGAACGACTGGTTCGTACACAAGAACGTCACTGCGCGTTACAAAGACCAGATCCGCGAGTTCGAGGCCGAGAACGTCGACTACATGGACGTATCGCCCAAGCAGCTCGTCTCCGTCGCGACGGCGATGATCCCATTCCTCGAGAACGACGACGTCATGCGCGCGCTCATGGGTTCCAACATGCAGAGGCAGGCCGTGCCGCTGCTGCGTACCCAAGCACCGATCGTCGGCACGGGTATGGAGTACAAGGCCGCGTTTGACTCAGGCGTATGCCACAAGTCCGAGCACGACGGCGTGATCCAAAAGGTCTCATCCGACGAAATCGTCATCAAGTGCGACGATGGCAGCATCGAGCGGCACAAGATGATCAAGTTCGCACGCTCGAACCAAGGCACGTGCATCAACCAGCGTCCGATCGTATCGCAGGGCGAACGCGTCAAGAAGCACGACATCATCAGTGATGGGCCGTCGACCGACATCGGCGAGATCAGCTTGGGCAAGAACGTGCTCATGGGCTTCGTCGCATGGGAGGGCTACAACTTCGAGGACGCGATCCTGATCAACGAGCGACTGCTCAAAGAGGATACGTTCACGTCGATCCACATCGAAGAGTACTCGTGCGACGCGCGCGACACCAAGCTCGGCAGCGAGGAGATCACGCGCGAGATCCCGAATGTCGGCGACGACGTACTGCGTGAACTCGACGAGCGCGGCATCATCCGCATCGGCGCGGAAGTCCGCTCGGGCGATCTGCTCGTCGGCAAGATCACGCCCAAGGGCGAGACCGAACTCACGAGTGAAGAGAAGCTGCTGCGCGCGATCTTCGGCGAGAAGGCGCGCGAGGTGCGCGATACGTCGTTGCGCGTGCCGCACGGCGAATCGGGCATCATCGTCGACGTCAAAGTCTTCACGCGCGCCAACGGCGACGAACTCCCGCCCGGCGTCAACGAGGTCGTACTCGTCTATATCGCACAGAAGCGCAAGATTTCAGTCGGCGACAAGATGGCGGGTCGCCACGGCAACAAGGGCGTTATCTCACGCATCCTACCCGAAGAGGATATGCCGTTCCTGCCCGACGGTACGACGCTCGACCTCGTGCTGAATCCCTTGGGCGTACACTCCCGCATGAACATCGGGCAGGTGCTCGAGGTGCATTTGGGCTACGCGGCCAAGGCGCTCGGCTACAAGATCGCGACGCCCGTCTTTGACGGTGCGAACGAGGCCGACATCCGCGAACTGCTCACGCAGGCGGGCAAGAACTCCACGGGTAAGAGTGTGCTCTACGACGGCCGCACGGGCGAACCGTTCGACGAAGAGGTCACGGTCGGCTACATGTATATCCTGAAACTGTTGCATCTCGTCGACGACAAGATCCACGCACGCAGCACAGGCCCGTACTCGCTCGTCACACAGCAGCCGCTCGGCGGTAAGGCGCAGTTCGGCGGCCAGCGTTTCGGCGAAATGGAGGTCTGGGCGCTCGAGGCGTAC
>CAYPOE010000201.1:0-4582 GCA_964412285.1 uncultured Eubacteriales bacterium
GAACCGCTATATCCAGCGCATCCTCAAGGAAGTCGACAATGCCGACCTCACTGTGGCGCTCAAGCATACGACCAAGGATGTCACGGACATCATCTTCTCGAATATGTCTAAGCGTTTGCAGCAGATGATCGAGGAGGATATGCAGTACATGGGTCCCGTGCGTCTGCGCGACGTCGAAGAGGCACAACAGAAGATCGTCAACATCGTCCGCCGTCTCGAAGAATCCGGAGAGATCATCACGGCTCGTGGCAGCGGCGAAGAATTAGTCATATAGCAGGGCATACAAAAGTCCTGATCCACTACCGCGCATATCTCGGCCGCACGGCGTGAGGTATGCGCAATGTGCTATATATGCGCCATTACCTATTTATGGCACTGTCATTATTTATGTATTTATGAAGGTAATCAAGTCAAACAGCGTACACTACACCGACGTCGCGCCCATCGTCTTGGGCGAGGATGGCCACGTCACTCCACAGGAGACCGTGGATCACGAGCAGCTACTCGCCGAGATCGAGGAGCAGCGCCGCCAGTCCATAGAACAGGCCGACGCCGTCATGCAGGATGCCATGCGCCGCGCCGAAGCGTTGGCGCAACAGGCCGAGTCCGAGGCTACACGCGTACACGACGAGGCCTACGACGCAGGGTATCGCGAGGGATATGAGTACGCGATGTCGCAGGTTGAGGAACAGAAGGCGCAGTTGCTGTCTGAAGCGGCGGCGACATTGGATGACGCACGGCGTGAGCGCCGCGAGATATTGGCCCATGCCGAGGGCGAGATCCTCGCGCTGACCTTGGCCATATCGCGTAAGGTCATTGGCGTCGCGCTCGAGCAACATACCGACGCATACCTGTCGCTGATCCGTACCGCGATTGCGGGCGTGCAGCACGCCGACGGTATGGGTGTCAAACTGTCGAGTGCGATGTACGAGAAGCACATCAACACCGACACGCTGACGCTCGACACGGCCTCGGGCGACGTGACGCTGCATGTCACGCCTGAACACTCATTGCCTGAGGACGCACTCTACATCGATACGCCGTCGGGCGGCATCTCCGCCGGAGCCATGACACAGCTCGACAACCTCGAATCCGCAATGCTCGGCGATGCGTTCGACAGCTCAGACTTCGAGCGACAGCTTGACCACGAATAGGGCGATGCTTACATTGAACACACAGAAATATCTAGATCGACTCGAACACATCAACCCACTCACGTTCACAGGGCGCGTCGTACGCGTCGTAGGACTGACTGTCGAGGCCAACGGCCCTGCCGTACAGCTCGGCGAGATCTGCGAGATCTTCTCCAAGGATAAGGCGCGCAGCATTCGCGCCGAGACCATCGGTTTCCGCGATAACAATGTGCTCCTGATGCCGTTCGGCGGGCTCGAGGGCGTCGCGCCCGACAGCCTCGTCGTATCGACCAATGCAGGACTCCGCGTCGGCGTGAGTAAGTCGCTGCTTGGACGCATCCTCAATGGCATCGGCGAACCCATCGACGACAAAGGCCCCGTGTTTACCGACGACTACGCACTCGCCGACAACGACCCGCCCAATCCGCTGACGCGCCGCCGCATCCACGAGATACTGCCACTCGGCATTCGCGCGATTGACGGACTCATGACGATCGGGCGCGGACAGCGCATCGGCATCTTCGCAGGATCGGGCGTCGGCAAGTCGACGCTCCTCGCCATGATGGCACGCAACGCATTGGCCGACATCAACGTCATTACGCTCGTCGGAGAGCGTGGACGCGAGGTGCGCGACTTCATCGAGCGCGACCTCGGGGAAGAGGGTTTGGCCAAGTCGATCATCGTCTGCGCGACATCGGACCAGCCCGCGCTGATCCGCGTCAAATGCGCAATGGTGGGTACGGCGATTGCCGAATACTTCAGGGCGCAGGGCAACGACGTGCTGCTGCTGATGGATTCGTTGACGCGCTTCTGTATGGCGCAGCGCGAGATCGGTATGGCGGTCGGTGAGCCACCCGTCGCGCGCGGCTACACGCCGTCGGTATTCGCGATGTTGCCGCGACTCTTGGAACGTAGCGGTACGTCGGAGAGCGGCTCGATCACGGCACTGTACACCGTCTTGGTCGATGGCGACGACCTCAACGAACCCGTCAGCGACGCAGTACGCGGCATCCTCGACGGACACATCGTGCTGTCGCGCGACCTCGCGAACCACAATCACTACCCGGCCATCGACGTACTCTCGTCGGTATCGCGACTCATGCCCGAGATCGCGGTCAAGGAGAACTATCAGGCTGCAAACAAGGTCAAGAACCTCATGGCCGTCTACCGCCGGGCGCAGGATCTCATCAACATCGGCGCGTATCGACAGGGTAGCAATCCCGAGATCGACGAGTCGATCCGACACATTCGCGCGATCAACGACTTTTTGCTACAAGGCATGTACGACAAGATGACGTTCGACGAAACCATCGAACTCATGAAGTCGACGTTAGCATAATCACAATCGCAAGAAAAAAATGCAGATGACTTTTAAGTTTTGATCACAGGCGTACGATAGTTAATATGGTGGCAAATAGGGCAATATAGTAACGGATCACTTTATTGTCTCTCACGCTAGACACAAGCATGAAACGGTTCAGCTTTACGCTACAGACAGTACTCGACGTAAAGGAAACGCTCGAGCAACAGCACAGGGATGCGCTATCGGCGCAGGATACCGCGTTATCCGCGCTCAGAAACCGATTAACCGAGGAACAGTCGGCCTTGGCAGAGGCCAAGGCGGCGTTTATTCGCATACTTTCCGAGGGCACGGGTTCGATAGCGCTTTTTACGTATAACTCCTACTTTCGCCTACAAGATGAACGCATCAAGGCGACGGGTCGCGACATTGCGGCGGCCGAGCTGGAGCGCTCGCGTATTGCGCAGCAACTCGTCAACGCCATGCGTGAGCGCAAGGTACTCGAGAATCTCAAAGAGAAGCAGTACGCCGAGTATAAGAAAGAAGTAGAGCGAGAGAATGAGCGCGTGATTGGAGAACATCTGACCAACACGTTGTCACGCGATGAATCGTAACATGTCCGTCAACCCTCTGTCGACAGCAGAAGCAAAAGAAGCAAAAACTTATGGCCAAGAATACGATCACGGATTTATCGGTGCTGGACGAAAATCAGACCAAACGGTTCACCAATCGTTCAGCCAAGGAAGCATTGCAGGAAGGCAAGAGCAACAAAGCCAAGGATAAGCTGCGCAACGCATTCTTCGTGCTGCTGACACTCGCGGTCGTGACGTTTGTCGCGTGTGTCGCAGTACTCGACCTCTGGGGATTGCGCACGTGGACATTGGGGTTGTTCGGCATTGACAAGGGTGCGCAGACCACCCAACAGACGCCGGCCGAGGCCGCGCTCAGTGCGCAGCAGAGCGTACTTGCCGATGAGAAACGTAAGCTCGACGCGCTTGAGTTCCAGCTCAACGTCAAGCAGCAGACGCTCGACGACAAGCAAAAGGAACAGGATCAGCGTGATACCGAACTGGCGCAGCGCAAGGCGCAGCTCGACGAACTCAACAGGCAAGTCGAGATACTCCAAGCATCGTTGCAGATCCAGTATAACGAGATCACGGATCTCGTGAAAGTCATCAACAACATGGAACCCAAGGCCGCGGCCGCCATGCTTGAGGCGATGCAGGATACCCCCAAGGTCGCGACGATCCTACGCAACATGGCACAGACGAACGCGGCGGACATCCTGAACAAGATGACGCCTGAGTTTGCAGCTACCATCGTGCGGCAGCTCTATCCGCAATAACCGTTCGCTCGAACTTCTGTCCCTCGATTGATTTGAATTGGTGAATATGATGACGAATAGCGTAGACTTCTCCTACCCACTCATGCAAAATCCTACGGCGCAGGGTGCGATCAGCCCCAAACCTGCCGCGCGAAACTTTTATGCCGAACTGTCGGCGTACATGCGCAGCGCGATCAAGTCCCAGAACGCTTCCAAGTCTCAGAATGCCTCCAAGTCGCAGCCGGAGTCGTCGCCGTACGGCGTCGCGGTCAACGCGGCGGTGCAGCAGACGCCCGATGTGTCTGTAACCGACGAACAGGTATCGGTCACAGAAACGGCGGCCGTATCGGATGCGGTTACGCTGGGGCGACAGCCTATCGGCAACCTGTTGAAGCTCGTGTATCAACTCGACCTCGCACAGGTCTACACGCTGAACCCCGATCTCGGCGACCTTGCAGCACAGATCCTCGGCGATACGGACGCGCTATTGGGCGCACTGTTGCCCGAGTCTAACGACTTACAAGCATTGTTCGCGCAGATACCCGAACTGGAGGCCCTGCCGCTCGAGGTACTCCAGGGCGATCCCGCCGCATGGCAGGCATACATCGGCGCCTCGACCGGCGACAACGCCGCAGAATTGATCCAACAGGCACAGCAGTTGCTCGCCGATACCCTCGCGGTCATGCCGCAGCTTGAGGCGCCGCAGGTATCGTACAACCTCGCGCGCGAGGATGTCACACCGCAACAAGCGTTCGCGTTGCTCACGGCGCAAGCGCTACTCACACAGGCCGTACGCAGCCTGAATCCCGCATCGGCGACGTCCGA
>CAYPOE010000202.1:0-4571 GCA_964412285.1 uncultured Eubacteriales bacterium
GCTGGATGTTCTTGAAGTTGATGAAGATGCCCTGCGCGGTCTCGGGACGCAGCAAGATTTCGGTCGCGCTGTCCTCGGTAACGCCTTGGTGCGTCTTAAACATCATGTTGAACTTGCGGATCGACGTGAAATCGCCCTTACCGCAGTGGGAGCAGACGATGCCGTTGTCCGCGATGAACGCACTCATCTCGTCGAACGACATGGCGGAATTAAATGTCAAGCCTTTTTCAAAACAGTAGTCCTCGATGAGTTTGTCGGCGCGGTGGCGCATCTTGCAGGACTTGCAGTCCATGAGCGGGTCGTTGAAGTTGACGACGTGTCCCGATGCGACCCAGACCTCGCGGTTGAGCAGAATCGAGCTGTCGATCGATACGTTGTACGGGCATTCCTGCACGAACTTCTTGAGCCACGCGGCTTTGATGTTGCTTTTGAGCAACGTACCGAGTGGGCCGTAGTCGAACGTGTTGGCGAGACCGCCGTAGATCTCGCTACCCGCGTATATAAATCCGCGCCCGTTGCACAGCGCGATGATCCTGTCCATTGATTTGTCTGCGTTAATCATAAAACCTCCACGAATATATCAGAACCTATGCGCCCGTGCTTGGACAGCATACGCCTATTATCCAAACTATACGCATATATATGATATAACTAAATAGACCAAATGTCAAGTTGACACAGAACGTAACTTCACGGAGCGTAACATCATGGTGAATGCAAGCGACAGGGGCGCGGCGATCAAGGCCGCCCTGCAACTTTCGTGCGTATACATAGGCACGGTCATCGGCGCGGGATTCGCGTCGGGACAAGAGATCTGGCGATTCTTCGTGCGGTATCAGCCGTACGGTCTGTTCGGCGTACTCTTCGGCGGCGTACTCTTCTTCATCGTGGGATACGCGGCGCTGCGCCGCATCTCCGTGACAGGCGCGGCGGACATGCCCGCATTCTTCGAGGGACTGCTGCCCAAGACCTTCATACGCATCCTGCGCGTCGTCATGTATGCCGCGATGTACGCGTCGTTCTGCGTGATGTGTGCGGGATGCGGCGCGCTTTTGAATCAGCAGTGGGACATGCCCGTCATGCTCGGCACGCTCTTCTGCTGCGCCGTATGCTTCACGGTATTCCTATTCAACATGGACGGCCTCGCGCGGTTCAACATGATCGCCACGCCGCTGCTCATCGTAGGCATCCTCGCGACGGGTGTGGACGCGATGCGCGACGCCGTGACCGCGTACGTCGTCGACGGCGGCGGCAGTGCGTTGCAGTACGTCAATAACTGGTATTTCAGCGGCATCCTCTACGCGAGCTACAACACACTATCGATCGTACCCGTATTCGCGGGACTGTCACCGCTGCTGCGCCGCCGCAATACGCCCGTCGCAGTCGCGGGCATATCGGCAGTCACGCTGATCGGGCTCTGCGTGCTGCTCTACATCATCCTCGCACTCAGTCCCGATGCGGTCGTGTTTGATATACCCATGTTGCACATTGCGAAGTACCGCGCGTTCTACACCCTCGTGCTGCTCTGCGCGATGCTGACGACGGCGGTGTCGGCGGGATTCGGGCTGCTCGGTGGCGTACGACATAACAAGATGCTCGCACAGACCGCACTTGTCGCGAGTGCGGTACCTGTGTCGCTGCTGGGGTTCAGTGGACTCGTGGCCACGCTGTACCCGTTCTTCGGCTACGTCGGCATCTTCGTGATGATCGTGACGATCATCGGCGGGTTCATCAATCTGCGCAAGTGAATCCGTGCGTATTTTTTTATAATACAGAATATACTTCTATTTATGCATGGATTATCGTGAAATTCCTGTAAATATCCTGTATTCTTCATGTTGTGATTTAGAATACAATACTTTATAATAAATATGATTCTAATCGTCGCGGGGTTTGGCGCAGTTTGGTAGCGCACTTGGTTTGGGACCAAGGGGCTGAAGGTTCAAATCCTTTAACCCCGACCACGAGTCAATCCATTTTTGTATAATCATCACCCATCTCTGAGATTTTCGGCGTTGGGTGATTTTTTATAGACTGTCATAGATTGTGATAGGACGCAAAAAGTCTGCAAGCACAAGCAAAAGCCGCGATACAGGCAGGACGCA
The DNA here is from genome assembly GCA_964412285.1 of uncultured Eubacteriales bacterium. Classification (GTDB taxonomy): domain Bacteria; phylum Bacillota; class Clostridia; order Monoglobales; family CAYZNM01; genus CAYZNM01. The sequence goes on from CAYPOE010000202.1 coordinate 2,106, forward strand.
TATCCCTACCTTCGCGGCTTTTTATGATCACACGCGATTGCGTGTATGGCGCTGATTAATACTTGCGCTTGCGGGCAGCCTCAGACTTCTTCTTGCGCTTTACGCTGGGCTTCTCGTAATGCTCACGCTTGCGGATTTCGCTCAATACGCCGGACTTGGAGCATTGACGCTTGAATCGCTTTAACGCGCTATCCAAGGACTCGTTTTCCTTAACTCTGACTTCAGACATTCTTTTTTCCCTCCCCCCGCATGAAGGCGAGCCTTCAGTAATACTTTTACTACTTATCATTATACTATATCGATTACACTTTGTCAACAACGGCTTGATCAAAGTCCGCAACGACCCATAAAATGCAATGCACGTACGCATTGCTTGGGTTTCTCGACCCATCCCGACGATGCGACGATGCGATACGGGACGTCACTGCGCCGCGGTCGACGCAAAGTACGCCTTATTGAGCAGATAACTCTGATCGTTCGGTTTGATCAGCCCGGCCTTTTCGTTGTACTCGATGGCTTTGGCGCGGTTGCCCAACCGATCGTAGCAGACGCAGAGCTGTATAGCGGGGATGTAATCGTGGCAGTCAGGCAAAAAGAAGCCCCCGTTCTGGCTGTCATGCGGACAGTTCGCCGCCATTGTGTACCAGCGTACGGCGACGTCATATCGGTTACGGTCGAAGAAATGTTTGCCAATCTCGCAGCACAACTCCGCGCGCGGTACGTCGAAAGTAAACGAGCGCAGCAGACTTCGCAGCGCGGCGCGTTCGTCCAACATATAATAGTAGCAGATGGCCAAATCCTTACACGCGCTGATGTTGTTTTCGATCCACCCTTGGCCTTGATCCAAGAAGTGCAGGAACAGCGCGGCGGCGTCCACGTAGCGCCCGTTGTAGTATAGCTCGCGCGCATAGTAAAACTGTTGGCGTGGATCGAACTTTTTGCCGCTTGCGACCATCTTCTCGAAGATTTTGAGGTTTCTGCCCGGTTCATTGGGGCGCATCTTCCTGTGGCATATCGAGATGTCCTCGTGCTGCACGACGCCGCCCTGCGGGATAACCTCGTGTATTTCGCCAATCCACTGGTACTGCCGTTCAGCCTTGCAGATCCGTTCGCGATAGTACGATAGGGTTGGGTTGCCATATGCATCAAATGCGACGTCGTACTTCATCACGACCATATCGACGGCAGGGGATAGGGTTTGCTTGAGCGCTACGAGTAGTGAACGGTTGCGCTCATCGATCACATCGTCGGCATCGAGCCACATGATGTAATCCTTGGTAGCCTTCGAGAACGAAAAATTCCTGGCAGCGGCAAAATCGTCGCACCAGGGGAAGTCGTAGATACACGGTGTATAGTGTGCCGCAATCTCTTTCGTATGGTCAATGGAACCTGTATCGACGATTACAATCTCATCGGCGACGCCCTGGATGCAGTCGAGGCATCGCGCCAGTACATCTTCTTCATTCCTCACGATCATACATACGCTTAGGGAAATCATAAGTAACTCCTTTTTGACTGTTGCGTAAGGGGGGTCGATGGCGCCGCCAAGCCCCCCGCAGTATTACTGGATTTCAACGACGGAGAAGTACCCCGTTGGGGCAGTCATAGTTGACGCGCCATTGTAGACGAAGTCTACTGTGACAGCGCCGCCCGTGGTGTCGATCAGGAAGGTGCCCGATACGCTCGAGATGATCAGCAGCGTACCCGTTTCTGCCGTCGATACGGCATTGTCGATGATGGTGCCATTGTTCCTCGGCGATACCGTGATCTGCGAGAGCGACCCGATGGTGCCGCGCACGACATACGATACCTGATAAACATGTCCGGCGGCGAGCGCAATCGTAGTGGCCAAACCGGCTGAGATATCTGCGCCATGGGTAAATGTAGTCGTCAACGGGATCACACTGTCAGGCGTGACGGTCGCGGCATTGACCGAGAACAACCCATTCTGATTGGTAGCCGTCGCGCCCGTAGTCCCCGTAGCACCTGTCGCGCCGGTCATGCCTGTTGCACCTGTGCGTCCCAGCGCACCCGTTGCGCCTGTCGCACCTGTCGCGCCCATAGCGCCGACGCTGCCGGTCGCGCCTGTTGCACCTGTTGCGCCCGTGGCACCTACGGCACCTGTTGCACCTACCGCGCCTGCGGCGCCTGTCGTGCCAGTGCGCCCCGTTGCGCCCGTGGCACCCGTAGCGCCCGTGGCACCTGTTGCGCCCGTGGCACTCACATCATCCTCGACAATCATCATCGAGGCGACGACGGACACCATCGTCGAATAGTCTACGGCGTCTCCCGTATCGTTGACGAGCGACAGCGTGGTGTCTGCTGCAGCTATATCGATGACGCCCATGCCGTATATCTCCCCTGTCTTTAACGGAGAGGCGCCCCGGATAAAGTCTCCCTGCGAGGACGACAGCGCGAACGCCAAGCCGTCCGTACGCCGAAAGCCCCGACGGCGTGGCCGTGGGG
>CAYPOE010000203.1:0-4536 GCA_964412285.1 uncultured Eubacteriales bacterium
ATCTTGCCCCAGTCATTGAGTTTTACTAACATAAAACCCCCACCAGAAAGACATGTTATGAATCGTTTTTCGAGGATAATATATGACGGGCAGCCGGTCGTTGGCCGGCTGCCTCGTCGATTGATAACACAATAACGCTGTATGTCGTAGAATTAACGGGCGTTGTAACGATCCATAGCGGCCTGGTTGATCTCAACCGCGCGGTCGATGTTGAGCTTCTTGATGTTCTCGACGTATGCGTCGAAGCCCGAGATGGGTTCCTGACCTGTGATGAACTTGAGGGTCATCTCGTCTACATAGGTGTTGACGTTCTGGTCGATGTCGGCAAGCTCTCTGGCCTCTTCAGCCGTGAACGCGATCGAGTCGGGGCGCAGCCACGAAGCATCCTGCGTCGCCCACAGATCGATGCAGTCCCAAACTTCCTGTACGTTCTCATACGAGGTCGAGTCGCGCAGGTACGGGCCTGTGTGCAGCTTGAACATCGGCATGATCGTCCAGAAGTCCGCGTCTGCGTCCTCTGTCAGCTTGGGATAGGTGAACTTGAACGTACCGTCTGCCTGCCACTCGTAGGATACGCCCTCGGGGCCATACGAGCAGAGGTCGCCGCCGTCCTGGCTATACCAGTAGTCCATGTACTTGGTGATAACGTCGTCCTTGCCGTCGTCGACAGCCTTGGTCGTCATGTACCATGTATCGGAACGAACGCGCGCGTTGTTCTGATGCAGGTGGATCTCCTGACCTGCGTAGCTCGTGGGCTGCAGAACCGGGATGACCTTGTAGTCGGGTACATTGGACTTACCTGTCAGGATGGCCTGACCGATTTCGCCGTAGTTGTACATGAACGCGCCAACCTTACCCGAAGCGACGAGCGCCATGTAGTCTTCCCATGTACGCGTAGCGAAGTCGGGGTCGAGCAGACCGTCGTTGTACCACTTGTTCATCAGTGTCAGGAAGTCTTTGTAACCAGGTTCGATCGAACCATAAACCATCTTGCCGTCCTTGTTGAGGTATGCGCGCTTACCTGCCTCGTACGAACCGGCGAACTGGTAGTTGTAGTTGATCATGTCATGACGAATGACGAGCGGGAACGTACCCAGCAGATCCTTCATGCCACGCAGCATAGCGTCCCAATCATCGATGGTCTTGGGTGCTTGCATACCCAGCTGATCGAGCAGATCCTGGCGAACCCAGCTGCCGCTCCACGGATGCGAGGGCACGATGTCGATCATCTTGAAACCTAAGAGCTGCTTGGAATCGTTGTAGAAGTCGCGGCTGAGTTCTTCAGCGAACGGCGCTTGCTCGAGCAGGTACTTGAGGTTGGGCATGTTGCCCTTCTGATAGTACGGCGTGATCTCGGCATACACCTCATCCTCGATCGCCTTGGCAGGGCCGCCTGGGTATCCCGGAGGGAATGCAAAGATGTCAGGCAGATCGCCCGAGTTGACGCGCAGGGTATAGTTGTCGTTTTCGCTGCCAACCGGCGGATAGACGAAGTCAATCTTGATGTTGGTACGCTTTTCCATCTCTTTGTACACTTCGCACTCGTCCAAACCCTTCATGATGCGGGAGTTGAAGCTCTGCCACATCGAGATCGTCGTGACTTCCTCGGTGATGGGCAGGATCGAAGCGTTGATGCCGTTCAGATATTTGTCGGCACGCGTGTCGTACTTGTAAGGCGTCAGGTTGTACGGACGGCCATTGTTGGTGTCCTTACCCTCGGCCGGGGCACCTTCGGGTGCAGCAGCGGGGGCGCTGTCTGTCGTAGTATCTGTGTCAGCCGCGTCCTTCTCGGTCGTGTCCGCGGTAGCGGCCTTGTCATCGGTCTTGGCACTATCTGTAGTAGCAGCCTTGTCGGTGGTTGTGGTATCATTGCTACTACTACCGCCGCAAGCCGATAACGACGCGATCACCATCATGATGGCGATGGCTAAGCAAATCAGCTTTTTGTGCGTCATATGTTCCCTCCAATTATAATATAAAATACAATATCATTATAGTGCAGTTTCATCAGTTTGTCAACTACTAATTGTTGCAAACTGCTGATAAGCGAGGATGTCAACCGCAATATTATGTTCTATAGATGTATTATGGGTGAGAAATCTCGGCCATAGATCCTGCGTACAACCCGGTTGACGCGCGCCGGATTCAGCGGTACAATAGAGATATACCACAAGCATAGACATATAACACACCGCGCCCCTGTGACCCATCATGCCCATACCCGTACGCATCGCCGCGACATTCGCGGTACTCCTCATCGTGATCGTCTGCTACTACTTTATACAGCGCAAGGCGCGCCGCGCCGCGTCGATCCATACGCCGCCGCGTCGTACCGATCGCACGGTTGACCGCACGTCGCTGTTGGATGAATTATGTAAACTCGATCGGCGCATCGCCGAACGGCGCGCGCTGTCGCCGTACTCGGCACTGTACGCCGCACTACAGCCGTACCTCGTCCCGGCGCGCGACGTCCCATCCCACGCCGCCCCCATCCGCGCCCTCTTCGCGCTGCACGGCTTCGACTGCGGCGGCGCGACCCTACGTCCTGTTGCGCAGACCGCGCCCGACGTACCCGATACCAAAGCGCTCCACGCCGAGGATACCGACGCGCTGTTGGCGAAGGCCGTCGCCGCCGCGCGGTATACCTACGCCGAACTGTCGATCTACGCGTACAGGCGCGACGTATGCGACGCGGTCGCCGCCATCGTATGCGCCGTCGAGCATGGGCGAGATACCGCCCATGCCGTGGGACAACTCGTCACACTCGTACAAGATTAACCTGCGTACGTGCGCTTACCCGCCCGTACATCGTCGTCGGCGAAGTACGTACGCTCACACGCGTCGTCGCCGCACACGACGTTGCGGTGCAGTTTGTGCGAGTGCGTGCCTGTGAATACCTCAGGGATCGTCGTATCGGTCACGTCGCAGTACAGTTTGGCGTACCGCGCGAACCACGGCTGTTCCGCGATGATGCGGTTCCATGCGACGCCGTATGGGCAGTGATCTTTGCCAAGTGCAGGTACCCAGCCGAGGTACGCGACGTCGGATACCTCGCGCATACGTTCGACTGTGCGCGGTATCCCCGCCGCTTCCGCGCGCTCGATCATGCGATTCGCGCGCTCGACTGCGCGGCGGTACAGCACGCGCGTGACAGCGACGTACGCCGCGTCGTCGCCGAGCGCATCGCGCAGTTCCGATACGAATGCGTGGTACAGCTCGGCGAACTGCGTCGCCATGGAACGCACTTGTTCTGTTGCGTCATGCTTGTCTATCGTGTTGTGATCCATGATGCACCTCTACATATAAATCTCTGAAGTGAAATAACGTTCGACGAAATGGGTCGCCGCGCGGATCTCGTGCGGCGTGACGGTTACGCCGTTCGGTACGAGGATCCACTTGTCGTCCGCGTCGTCGGTCCGGTGGAGGACGGCGGCAATGCGGCCTGTGAACCGTTCGAGCGGCTCGTTGACGCCGAGGATGTACGCATCCTGTTCCTTGCCGTCGCCCGCGTAGATGCCGCCGATGTAGCCGTAGTTGACCGTGTAGCGGATGTGCCGCGAACGCGGGTGCAGACTGCCGAGCGGACGGTCGATGATGGCGGTCACGGTGTCTCCGATGAACGACTTGTAGAATTCGGGTTTCTTCATCGAATACGTGACGAGGTCGTAGATCGTGCCGTCATAGATCGCCGCGGCCATGCGCAACGTGCCCTCGTATACAAAGCCGCACTTTCTGATGACGCTGCCCGAACGTTCGTTGTGCGGGTAGTGGTTGACCGTGAGGATGTCGAGGTCGAGCGACTCGAACGCGTAGCGCACGACGCGCCGCGCGCACTCGGTCATGAGTCCCTGCCCCCAGTAGTCGGGCGACAGCACGTAGCCGATCATGCGGGACTTGCAGGCCCTGCCGCGCTCATTCGGATGCAGACCGATCGAGCCGACGACGCGGCCGGTCTCAGCGTGTTCGATGGCCCAGACCTCGCCCGATTCGACGAACATCTTGATCACGGCGCGGGATTCCTCGACGTGTTTGTGCGGCGCCCAACCCGCGTTGGGGCCGACGCGTATATCTTTCGCATAGGCGTAGAGATCCGCCGCATCGGACAGGCGGAAGTCGCGCATGACGAGCCGTGGGGTAGTCAGTGTAGTCATAGATGATCCGTCCAGAGCCGTTTTTGAAGATTTTTAGAAGACTTTTTGATGATGTTGAATGTGTATATTATACAGCATTTGAACAGGTGTGGCAAGTGAAAATATGCATTGACAAAACGCTATCATTATGCTATCATAAGAGTATCAAATTACTTGTGAGGTAGAGTATGAATGGCAAGATGAAACATCAGCACAAGAGCATACGCCCCATGAACGGCGGCATTATGCTGCTCTTGATTTTACTGCTCGTAGTCGCATGTATCGTAGGCATCATCGTGAGCGGCATGAGGATCGAAACGCTCAGCAACTTGGACTATGGCTTTGATGTATATGGGAAGTTTGTATTTATGATCATCGGTATGGCCGTGACGCTCGTGATCATCCG
>CAYPOE010000204.1:0-4514 GCA_964412285.1 uncultured Eubacteriales bacterium
CGTTTCGACGAGAATGCTTCGATATTACGACCAAATCGGCCTTTTGACCAGCACTCGCAAGGAGGATTACGCGTATCGTGTCTATGACGAAGCTGCCATAAGACGTCTCGGACAGATCCTCGCACTGAGAAAGTTGCGTATTCCGCTGAAAAAGATTGCGTTGATTTTTGCGTGTACTGAGCAAAGGAGCATTGTCGAGGTGTTTGCCGAAAGCATGGACGAGCTTAACAACGAAATATCGGCGCTTCAAACGATACGCGACATCTTGCGTATGTTTATCCTGCGGTTGAATGCGGCTGCAGATACACACATCCAACTCGATGTACTCGACGACGCCGAGGTCGTACGTGCCATTCAAACACTCAGCCTTTCTAAAATCCCCTTCAAGGAGGCCTATTCAATGGACGACCTGAACAAAGCAAACGAAACCCTGTCGGCATTAAAGAACGTGCGCATTCTGTATCTACCTCCCTGCACCGTCGCGGCGAGCCACTATGTCGGCGAAAATCCCGAGGAACACGCCATCAGGGCGATGGATGCATTCGTCAGAAGCATCGGGCTTCCGAAAATCAAACCTGATTTCAGGGTATACGGATTCAACAATCCCTCTCCAAAGGCGAACGAAACATACGGCTATGAGTTTTGGGCAACCATTCCTGAGGATCTGGATGTTCCAGCGCCGTTGCAAAAGAAACAGTTTGCGGGTGGGTTGTACGCGGCACATTGCATCAAGATGGACGATTTCCACGAATGGCAGCTTTTCGGCCAGTGGGTTGAAAACAGCACCGAATACGACTACGACGCGCGCGAGCCGTTCGGAATGGGCGGGTGTTTGGAAGAGCATCTCAACGCATACTCCTACTACCAAGACGACGAAAAGGCCGCAACATTCGTACAACTCGACTTGTTGACGCCGATCAAGGCGAAATAATCCAGGCGCCATCTTTGTATCATCCATCTATACAAACTATCTATACAAACTATGCAAATGGCGGCAGACCAAGTGGTCTGCCGCTTAATTCATGTTTTTTAGAGTCGACGGTACGGCGCGATACATAAAGAACGCCCATAAAAAATCGTGTAGGTTCCGCGCGTGCTGTATGGAAAACAGATGCGCAATGTGTTATAATATTCAAAACAGCATGTTGCATGTATGAAAATCACACACATAAAACGCACAGACACGGGAGGACATATGCACGATTTAACCGTATATTTGGACGATATAGAGCGTCGCATCGACGAGGAACAGGAATCGCGCATATGGGATGCATGGCGCGCGTATGCTGACGGCGGCAGCTGCACTGGGCCATTTGTGCCGCCCACGCGCGTACCCGCGCCGTCTCGCATCGAATGGCCGGATATACACATCAACGACGCAGTCGGCGATGAGACACTCATGGTCATCAGTCAGTTCAAGTTGTGCAGTGACATGCTAGGCACTGCTACTGACGTCCTCCTGTCGGTACGCGCTAACTACGGTGTGGGCATTATACCCACGATGTGGGGTTGCGAACTGTACGTCATGCCGCGCGACATGCAGACATTGCCCAACGTACGCACACTGCATGGCGGCGTCGAGGCGATCCGCCGCGTTGCAGAACATCCTGCGCCGCCGTTCGACAGCGGATTGGGTGCGCGCGTGACGTCCATCGGCAAACGCTATGTCGAGATTCGACAGCGGTATCCCAAAATTGCACGATGGATTCGCGTAGATCACCCCGACTGTCAAGGCCCTATGGATTTGTGCGAGTTGCTCTGGGGCAGCAATTTGTTCGTAGCACTGTACGACGAACCCAAACTGGTTCACGCAGTATTGCGCCGAATTACGGATTTCTACAAATCGTTCGTAGGACACTGGTTCGACTTGGTACCCAACACCGACGATTATCACGCGTTTTTCGGCAGGCTGCACAAGGGTGCCATCACATTGCGCGACGACTCCGCGATGAATCTGTCGCCCGCCTTCTTCTCCGAGTTCATTCGACCGTACGACGAAGAATTGCTACTCCACTTCGGTGGCGGCGCGATACACTTCTGCGGTCGAGGAGAACACTTCATCGATGCGCTCACGGATATTGGCGGCCTGTACGCGGTGGACATATCCCAGCCGCACCTCAACGACATGAACGCCATGCTGATCGCCACGGTCGACAAAGGCGTCAATCTGTTCGCTGCCAAAGGTACGTTCCTGGACGACATAGATAGATCAGACGAATCACGCCACGCATGGCGGCGTGTGTATGTATCATAGGCATCATAGGCATCGTTTGTACAGGAGTCATTATGGCACAGAGACCACAAAAGAAGGGTCGCAGACCGCTGCATATACAGCGCAAATACAAATGGATCTTCATAGCCGCATTGTCATTCATATCGGCTATGGCGGGCATCATGTTCGGGATCATCGTCGGTGATGTGATGAATCCGCCTGACGCGCCCGCGTATGTCGACGACGATATTGCTGAGGATCCTGCGGATGCGGTCGATGATACGACGGCGGTTGCCGACGATTCCGATGAATCGGACGATCACAGCCAAGCGGCCTACATATTGCCGCACGGCGACGTCGACGACGCATCCATCGGCGACGGCAATCCTGCGCCCGAGGGATTTGCCGAGGACGATCGTAAGAAGGATTTCTACACGGTACTCATCGTGGGTACGGACAAGGGCTACAACACCGATACCATCATGATCGCGTCGTACGACGGTGCGAACAAACGGGCCAATCTCATCAGCGTTCCGCGCGACAGCAAAGTCAACGTCAAGCGCGACGTCAAGAAGATCAACGCCGCGTACGGCGCGGGTACGCTGTACGGCGGCGGCAAGGAGGGCGGCATTGCCCAATTGCAGCGCGAGATCAAGACCATCGTTGGGTTTGTGCCCGACTTCTACGTGCGCGTGGATCTGGGCGCGTTTGTGCAGATCGTGGATACGGTCGACGGCGTAGACGTCAACGTGCCGTACAACATGCGTTACGACGATCCCGACCAGAATCTGCACATCGACATACCTAAGGGCGAGCAGACGCTCGACGGGCGGCAGGCGTTGTTGTTCGCCCGATACCGAAACGGCAACGCAGGATACCGCACCATCACGGATTATGAACGTATGGAGAACCAACAGGCTGTGATCAAGGCCGTCATGGCCAAGGTGCTGCGTCCGATCAACCTGTTGCGCATACCTGAGTTCATCGGCATCTTTACGCGCAACGTCGATACAGATATGAAGTTATCCAACCTCGCGTGGTTCGGACAACAGATCAACAGCCTCCGCGGCACCGATGCGCTACAGATGCATACGTTGCCGACGAGCGGCACGAGCGGTATGCCTATGTACTACGAGTATTTGGACGCAGAGGGCATCGTCGCATTGGTCAACGATACTGTGAACCCGTACCGAAAGGACATTGACATCGGGGATTTGGACGTCGCTCGTTGAGAACAACATCAAAATGCCGCAGACAATTCTGTCTGCGGCATACCTATCTTGATGGCTATTGAGACGCGCTCAACTGGCGTTGTCGCGTTTTTCTTTTCGTGTACTGATCGTACGCTTGAGCGGTTTGCGATTCTCGTTGTAGAACAACTCGGGCTTATACGGCTCGTTGCGCACGGTATCGCCCGTGACGACGACGCGCTCGACAAAATTGTCCGTCGGGATGTTGTACATCGTATCGAGCAACACCTTCTCTGTGATCGCACGGAGTCCGCGCGCGCCAATCTTGCGCTCATGCGCAATGGCCGCAATCGCGCCAATGGCGTCGTCGGTGAACTCGAGCGATACGTTGTCGAGGCGGAATAGCTTCTGGTACTGCTTGACCAATGCGTTCTTGGGCGTCGTGAGGATCGTGCGGAGGATCTCTTCGGTCAGCGCGTCGAGCGTCGCAATGATGGGTACGCGCCCCACGAACTCGGGTATCAGACCGTAGGAGATCAAATCCTGCGGCAATACCTGCTCGAGCGTCTTACCTACGTCGATCTCATTCTTACCCACGACGTTGGCTTCAAAGCCGAGCGAACGCGCGTTGAGACGATTGTCGATGATCTTCTCGAGTCCGTCGAACGCGCCGCCGCAGATGAACAGGATGTTCGTCGTGTCGATTTGGATGAACTCCTGATGCGGATGCTTGCGGCCGCCTGTAGGCGGTACCGACGCGACCGTACCCTCGAGCATCTTGAGTAGTGCCTGCTGCACGCCTTCGCCGCTGACGTCGCGCGTAATCGATACGTTCTCGCTCTTGCGCGTGATCTTGTCAATCTCATCGATATAGATGATGCCGTGCTCGGCTTGCTCTACGTCGTAGTCGGCGGCTTGGATCAGCTTGAGCAGGATGTTCTCGACGTCCTCGCCGACGTAGCCCGCCTCGGTCAAGGCCGTGGCGTCCGCGATGGCAAACGGGACGTTGAGCAGCTTGGCCAACGTCTGCGCGAGATACGTCTTGCCACAACCTGTTGGGCCGATGAACATGACGTTGGACTTTTGCAGCTCAACGTCGCTGTTGTCGGGGT
>CAYPOE010000205.1:0-4496 GCA_964412285.1 uncultured Eubacteriales bacterium
CAACTGTCCTCACCGAACGCCTTCATGGCATCCATGTACCGCGCAGGATTGGATGTATCCGATGCGATGCGGCGTTGCAGCTCATACTCGATGTCGCCCATGACGCCGGGTACATTCAGCTCGTTTGCGATGTCGGCGTAGCGCGCCAAAATATCCGCGGCAATGGATGCGGTGTCGCCGCCATCGAGGTATGTACGCCCACACTCTATGAGCATATCCGTCACTTTGATGTCATTATCGTAACGCTTTCCCGGCGCGGATACCACGATGATGCGCCGTTCGCGGTCGGACGTCACGATATCGCAGACCTTCTTGATCTGTTTTGCGTCGGCCAATGATGTGCCGCCAAACTTAGCCACTTTCATAGATGCACTCCTGCACTCCCGTATGTTGCCCTCCCGCCGTAAGCAAGTGCGTAGCACGCCGCAAGGGCGGGAGGTTTTGTTTTGTGTCTAAATATTATGTCTATGCGATTTGATCTTTACTTTAGGGCCTTGACAAGTTCGATCGCCTTATCGAGCTGGAGGTCGACCGGCACCTTGGTCACGGCAACTTCCTCGTCGAGCGCCTTCTGGGTCGCGATGTCGGCGACGCCGTACGGATACAGCTTGGCATAGCTCTGGAACGTCGTGATGGCCTTGGCCGTATACGCGTCGTACTCGTCCGTGATCTCGTCAAACGTGAAGCCGATGGCTTGCAGACGCTGTTTGATGCCGCGTACCTCGGAACCCTTATCCCCGATGGCGTACTTCTTGGTGTAGCTTACCTTCTCGAAGCCCGACGTATCCACATCCACGCCGCCGTTCTCGACGACATACTTGGGCGTTACGCCCACCTTGTGGATATACTCGCCGGCCGGCGTGCGATACTGTGCATAGGTCAGCCATACAGCGCCGCCCTGCCGCGTCTCGACGACGCGCTGGATCACGCCCTTGCCATAGGTCTTTTCGCCCACAAGGATGCCGCCGTTGTCCTGAAACGCCGACGCAACGATCTCGGACGCCGACGCGGTGTTGCCGTTGACGAGTACGACGGACTTGATCTGTCGTTTGAGATCGCGCGTCGCCAGCTTGACCTCAGGCTCACCCTTGGATTCGACCGTCGTGATGGTCTTACCCGGGCCGAGCAGGTAGCTCGCGATGTTCTCGGCATGGTCGACGAGTCCGCCGCCATTGTCGCGGAGATCCACGACGTAGCGTTTCGCGCCCTCGGCCTCGAGCGCGATGATCGCATCGGCGAAGAAGTCGCTCGTATTGACGTTAAATGCATTGATCTTGATATATCCTATGTCAGAGTTTTTGATCATGTGATGCGTGATGGGGTTGAGCCGCACTACGTCGCGCGACAGCTTGACATCGAAGCGTTCGCCGCTGCGCTCGACTGTGAGTTCAACCTCGCTGCCCACGGGGCCGCGCAGCATCTGCATGACATTGCCGCTCGTGAGACCCTTGATGTCCGTGCCGTTGACGTGCGTGATGATGTCGCCAGGCTTGAGCAACGCGGCCGCGGCAGGGGTTTCGGGGATGACGCCGATCACAAGCAACCTGCCCTGTTCCATCGTATAGTAGATGCCGACGCCCTCAAACTTCCCAAGAAAGTCGCTGCTGATGCTCTCGTACTCCTCTGCCGATAGGTAGTGCGAATATTCATCCAACGCGCCGTAGGATTTATTGATAATGTCCGCAATTTTGGATGGATCCTCTTTGATCAGCTCGTAGATCGCAGACAACAGCATCTCTTCTGTGGTGATGTCGTCGTAATACCAAAGCTCGGTATAGGTGAGCATATCTTTGTAGAACTGAAACAGCGCCTCTGTATCCGTGGGATCGATCCGATTGCTGCCGCTGTCGGTATTCGTGTCGGCGGCCAACGATGTGAACGGCGCCATGAGCAGCAGACACAGTACGACCGCAAGTATCCTCTTCATCATATTTACTCCTTAGCATGTACGTCTGGTTAGCATGTACGTCTGGACATGTATGTTTAGTTTAGTATAGGGTGAAATGTGTGAAATTATTCCAATACCCTATATTCCCCCGAGCTGCGGCAGCACGTGCGGTAGTTGAGCCGAAAACCGTTGGTCAGGTACCCCGTATTATTGACACATACGGTATACGTCGCGCTGATCTCGCCCTGATCCGCCGCCATGTCGATGTTGCAGTCGTCGGATACCACGCCGATCGTCATGTCGCCAAACGCCGTATCGTAGCACGATACATGCGATAGGCGACTGTCGAACACCATAATCGAGTTGGACTCGCCACTGCGCGTCAGCGTGAGTTTGCCGTCCTCGACATGCAACGTCGTCGTCGTACCCGGCAGCCCCGTGAGCTGCGTCTCGTCGTACGACAGCGAATATGCGCCGTCGGTACAATACAAGTGGCCGCGCGTGACCATCTCAACGTGTTCCTCGGCGCGCAGCCCCTTGATCGTAATGATAACGTCTTTTTTCTTCATGATGTATATGGCCCTTCACAGTGGGCTACGAATGATGATGTATACGTATGCTGCGCGGATTTATAATGCACAATTGATGACGACGTCGAGCACCTCGCCGAACGTACGCCCCGTGCGCTGCCAAAGCATCGGGAACATCGACGAATCGGTACAGCCCGGCAGCGTATTCAGCTCATTGAGATAGACGGTGCCGTCGGCCTTGTCGATGAAGAAGTCAATGCGACAGAGTCCCCTGCACTGCATAAGCCGGTACGCGCGTTCCGCGTAGTCGCGGATGAGCTGCTCGGTATCCTCGCGGACGTTGGCGGGAATCACGCACTGCGCGCGCCCCTCCTCATACTTGGCCGCATAGGAGTAGAACTCGTCGTCGGGGATCGCCTCGCCGAGTACGATGTCAAGTACGTCGTTGCCCACGATGCCGCACTCAATCTCGCGCGCGTAGACGTTTTGCTCTACCAGAATCTTCTCGCCGAACCCCGCCGCGTACCAGAGCGCCTCGCGGAGTGCCGCGCGATTGGCCGCGCGCCCCGCGCCGACGGACGAACCACGCGCCGCAGGTTTGACAAACATCGGATAGTTGAAGCGGGCTTCGGCGCGTTCGATGACGGCCGTGATGTCGGACAGTTCGTGCGCGTATACCGTGATCCAGTCGACAGTCCGGATGCCCGCATCACGCAAAATTGTACGGGAGATGTCCTTATCCATACATAGCGCCGACGACAACACACCGCTGCCCGTATAGGGTATGCCGCAGAGTTCGAGCAAGCCTTGCAGCGAACCGTCCTCGACGGATTCGCCATGGGTGGCCAAATAGGCCACGTCGACCTCCAGCTTTTCGTATGTGTCGCCGTTGTATTTGATGATGGCCTTCTCGCCCGCCCCGGGCGCAATGAAGGCTTTGTATGTATGTTGGTGTTCCCACTCGCCGTTGCCGATGTGTTGCGGGTCGCCCTCATAGAGCAGCCACTCGCCGCTGCGCGTGATACCCAACATGAGGATCTCGTACTTGCTCTTGTCTAAATTGGCGATCACGTTGCGAGCCGTGACCAATGATACATAGTACTCGCTCGACTTGCCGCCAAAAATCACACATACATGCGTCTTACACAATGCCTTTCCCTCCATACATAAAAACAATTCAAACAGGATTCAATCACAATAGAGTGATACAAAATAGACTGACACGAATAAAACAAATAAAACATGCTGTTGACCCAGTGGGTCAACAGATGAATCAACGGATTTGGATCTATGATAACAACTGTTTATACCAACGCAACGCCTCCAGGAAGCATTCCAACACGACGTCGTTGGTCAGATTGTAGGTGCTGATGTAACGGACAACGGTCGTCCAATCGGCGCGCTCATATGCGTGCAATACATCCATGACGGGGCTGTACGGCCCGCGCCGCCCGAGCAACGCATTCTTGGTCGGCATGGCGAGGTTGAGCATCCCCAACGCGGCGTCCATCGTGGTATCCAGTATGATGTCGATGACAGAGAACAGTCCCGTGAGGAACAGGTTGGCGCTCTGCTGCGACAATCCCATCACGGCCGCAAGATTCTCGGCAAACTTGGCGCGTACGAGCGACAGTCGGATCAACTCATTCGGCTTATCGGCCGCCATCTCACGCGTAACCGTCGTCGTGACCCACTTGCGGAACTCCTTCTGGCCGAGTATGACGACGCCGTGCTTGATCGACGAGATGCGTTGTCGCACGCCAATCGCGGGTGAATTGAGCAGTTTGAGCAACGCGACGGACAGCGCAGTGTCCTGCGACACGATGCGCGCGACCTCTTCGGGCGCAAAGTCCTCGTTGTTGACGATGTTGAGTAGCTGGATCGCGTTGATCTTGAGCGGCGCGATGTGCGTGTGCTTGCGTTCGATGGGCTGTTTGAAGAACGGGCCGTGGAAGTAGTCGAACGCCGTGTAGCGCAGCTTCCCGAACAGGTCGCGCGTCGGCACGTTCTTGGCCACGCACTTGATGTCGGGGTAGTGCGACTTGATGTACGCGAGCCTCGGGTCTTGGCGTCCCCAA
>CAYPOE010000206.1:0-4450 GCA_964412285.1 uncultured Eubacteriales bacterium
TATTATCCCTCATCCTCTCTCAATCCCCTATATCTCCCGTATCCGCGCAGCAATACCCGATTGCCGAGGAGCTGCGCGGCGTATGGGTGGCGACGGTGCTCAACCTCGACTACCCGTCGCCGCGCACCCATGACGTCACGACGCTCAAACGGCAGGCCGACATCATCCTCGACGACGTCGCGTCGTGGGGATTCAACGCGATCTACTTGCAAGTGCGCCCGCTGTGCGATGCGCTGTATCCATCCGAGTACTTCCCGTGGTCACGCGTGTTCGGCGATGCGCCGCCGTCGAACTTCGATCCGCTACAGTATTTCGTCGACGGCGCACACAAGCGCGGCATCCAACTCCACGCGTGGATCAACCCGTTCCGCGTCACACACGTATCCGATCCGGACAGCGGCGACGCAACCAAGTTGCCTGCGGATAGTCCCGCGCGTGCGTATCCTGACTGGGTCGTCGAATCCGATGACGGCGCGCTCTACCTGAATCCGTCGCTGTCCGAAGTGCGGCAGTACGTGATCGACGGCGCGGTCGAGATCGCCAAAAATTATCACGTCGACGGCATCCACCTCGACGACTACTTCTACCCCAAGGGGCAGGGCTACGACGATGCAGCCTATCAAGCGTCGGGTACGTCGCTGTCTAAAGCCGAATGGCGCGTGGACAACATCAACACGTTCGTACGCGACATGGGGGTCGCCGTACATACCGCCCGCGCGGGCATTGAGTACGGCGTGAGTCCGATGGGCATCTGGGCGAATCAGAAAGACCATCCCAACGGTTCAGATACCGACGGCACGGGTTCGCTCGGCTACAACTACGCCGACAGCCGCGCGTGGGTCAAGAACGGCTACGTCGACTACATCGCGCCGCAGATCTACTGGCGCGTCGGCGACCCGCTCGCCGACTTCGAGGCGCTGCTCGCGTGGTGGACGGATACGGTCAAGGGTACCAACGTCAACCTGTACATCGGTATGGCGGGCTACCGCGTCGGCGAACAGAAGTTCGGTGACGCGTCCGAGATCCGAAAGCAGTTGCAACTCATGCGCGAGAGTGGCGGCGTGGCGGGTGCAATCCACTTCCGTTACACGCAGTACCGCGACAATCCGCAACTCAGCCGCTTATATATCGATCATTAGACAGGGAATCATGCGTAAAAAGTTCAAAGGAAATCCACTCAAGAGTACGCGCATATACGTTTTGACCATCCTCGCACTGATCCTCGGCGGGATCGCGTGCGGCGCGCACTTTTATTACACCAACGCGTTCGTATCCATCGATTTCGTCAATGTAGGGCAGGGCGATGCGGCCATCATCACATTGCCCGGCCCGTTGTACATCATGATCGACAGCGGTACAGGCAGCGACTACGCCAACTACGGTTCGCTCGTCGAACGGTACATGACGCGGCGCGGCATCCGCCGCATCGACGCGGCCATCGTCACGCACTATCACGCCGACCACATGGGCGCGATGGTCGAACTCGCGCGTGAGGGATACATCGAGCGACTCTACCTGCCGCCTGCCGACGACGCGCCTCCGCTGCATCAGACGCTGCTCGACGCGGCGGGCGACGTCGCGGTCTACTACATGCAGACGGACGATCTGCTCTACGAGCGGCCGTACTTCTCGCTGTCGGTGCTGTACATCGACCCCAAGGCTCCCGACGAGAACGAGCGTAGCGCGATATTGCTCGCGACGGTGCAGGACGAGACGGTTCTGTTCACGGGCGATATGGGTGTGGAGACCGAAGAGGCGATGATGCGTATGTATGACAACCTTGATATAGACTATCTCAAGGTTGCCCACCACGGTTCGCGGTATTCGACGGGCGAATCGTGGGTTGCGGCTACGACGCCGCAGGTCGCCATCATCAGCGTCGGTGCGAACAACTACGGCCACCCATCGGGCGAAGTAGTGAGCAGACTCGAGGAATACGGCGCAGAGGTATACACGACGCGCAGTACGGGCGATTACACCCTGCGGGTACCTGTGGAGTTTGAGTGGCCTTACTTGCTGTCATCATTGGTAGGCGGCGCGAGCGAGTAGTCGCACGCCGCGACGCGGAGTTCGCTGCCGATGTAGCTGCGGATCTCTGCGAGATCCGCATTGGTGAGTTCGCGTGCGTGTACCGTGCGAAACTCGTGCGGCACGCCGCTGGCCTCGATGACGGCGATGCTGCGGCGGATCGCCGCCGTATCCGCATCGTGACGCGTGATGGCGGCATACTTGTCCCACGTCGCTTTAATATCCATTGCGATGCGGTCGAGTAATTCCTGTTCGAGTAACGCTTGGATCACATCAGGGCGCGTGCCGTTGGTATCGAGCTTGGTGCGCAGACCCATGCCGCGAACGGAGCGCAGAAAGTCGGCCAAATCGGGTTGCGGCTGTAACGTGGGTTCGCCGCCCGATACCACGACCGCGTCGATGAGTGTCGCGCGCTTATGCAGTTCGTCTAACACCGCGCGCGTATCGAGCGGCTCGACGCGGCTCGCGTCGATGATGCGGTGGTTGTGACAGTAGTTGCAATCGAGGTTGCACCCGGCGGTGAATACCACTGCCGCGATGCAACCCGGGTAGTCGATGAATGAGTTGTAGTTGATCCCTGCAATCTTCATGAGCGATATACTCTGTATAAACGAGTGCCGCGACACAGTCGCGGCACTTTTGTTTGCGTTGATTTACATGCCCTGCTTGATCTTGAACTTGATGCGCTCGTTGTACTCCTGCTTCTTGCCGTCGTTGTAGTTCTGCACAGGGCGCAGATAGCCGACCACGCGGCTCCACACCTCGGTGTCCTCGCCACAGGTCGGGCAGCTGTAGGTCTCGCCCGTGATGTAGCCGTGGTTCTGGCAGATGCTGAACGTCGGCGTGATCGACACGTACGGCATCTTGTTGTGCGCGAAGATCTTGCGGATCAGGTTCTTGCACTGCTCGGTATCCGTCAACCGTTCGCCAAGGTAGAGGTGCAATACCGTGCCGCCCGTGTAGAGCGACTGCAACTCATCCTGCAACTCGAGCGTCGCGAAGATGTCGTCGGTGTAACGCACGGGCAGCTGCGTCGAATTCGTGTAGTACGGCACATCGTCGCCCGCCGTGATGATGTCGCGGTACTTCGCGACGTCCTTGCGCGCCATCGAGTAGGTGCAACCCTCGGCCGGCGTCGCTTCTAAGTTATAGATGTGACCCGTCTCGCCCTGCAGATTCTGCATGAGTTCGCGCAGATACGTCATGATGTCGAGCGCGAACGCTTGCCCCTCGGGCGACGTGATGTCTTTGTCCATGAAGTTCAGGAGCGCCTCGTTCATGCCGATGATGCCGATCGTCGAGAAGTGGTTGTTCCAGTACTCGTTGGTGCGCTGCTTGATCGTGCGCAGGTATCGCGCCGAGTACGGATACAGGTTGCGCTCAGACTGCTGTTCGATGACTTTGCGCTTGATCTCGAGCGACGCCTTGGCGACGTGTACGAGCCTCCAGAGCCGCGACTTGAACTCGCTGACGCTGCCCGACAGGTAGCCGATGCGCGGCAGATTGATCGTAACGACGCCGATCGAGCCTGTGAGCGGATTCGAGCCGAAGAGTCCACCGCCGCGCTTCTTGAGTTCGGTCGTATCGAGTCGGAGTCGGCAGCACATCGACACTGCATCCTCGGGCGACAGGTCGCTGTTGACGTAGTTCGCGAAGTACGGGATGCCGTACTTGCATGTGATGCCCATGAAGGCGTCGACGACGGGGTTGTCCCAGTCAAAATCTTTGGTGACGTTGATCGTAGGGATCGGGAACGTGAATACGCGGCCTTTGGCGTCGCCATTCTGCATGACCGTGCAGAACGCGAGGTTGAACATGTCCATCTCGGCCTGATAGTCGGCGTAGGTCGTCTCCTGATACTCGCCGCCGATGATGACGGGCTGGTCGCGGAGGGTCGACGGTACCTTGATGTCGAACGTGAGGTTAGAGAACGGACACTGGAATCCGACGCGCGTCGGCACGTTCATGTTGAACACGAACTCCTGTACGCACTGCTCGACCTGTTTGTACGTCATATTGTCTTTGCGGATGAACGGGGCGCAGTACGTGTCGATCGAACTCCACGCCTGTGCGCCGGCGGACTCGCCCTGCGTCGTGAATGTCGAGTTGATGATCTGTCCGAGAAACGAGCGCAGATGCTTGGCCGGGGCCGATTCAACTTTGCCGAATACGCCGCCGAATCCCTCGAGCAACAGCTGCCGCAGATCCCACCCTGCGCAGTACGGGCCGAAGAAGCCGAGGTCGTGGATGTGGATGTCGCCATCCTCGTGCGCCTTGCGCACCTCTTCGGGATAGATCTCGTGCAGCCAGTAGGCCTGTACGAAACGCTCGCGCACGTAGTTGTTGAGACCATTGATCGACTTTTGCGTATTCGAGTTCTCTTTGATCTGCCAGTCCTGATCATTGAGATAATTGTCGAAGA
>CAYPOE010000207.1:0-4439 GCA_964412285.1 uncultured Eubacteriales bacterium
GTGTTGATAAGCACGTTCACGTCCTGCTGTTTGAGCCACGTCGCTACCTCGCACACTGCGTCGATGCGCGTGAGCGGTTCGCCGTAGCCGCAGAATACAACCTCGCCGTATTGCGACAGGTCGTACGCACATAGCGCGTCCATGACCTCATCGACCGTAGGCTCGCGCTCGAGCCAGAGATTGCTGCGCTCCTCGGTCTGCCACACGCCACCCTTCGCCGAGAGCTGTTGTTCGCGCAGACAGAACGTGCAGCAGTTGCTGCACCGATTGGTTAAGTTGATATACAGATTATTGCCTGATTTGCTGTTTAACGGATATACGATGGTCATATTATTTGAATCCAAAGAGTGTTTTGGCGTTTTCGTATGTCGTGCGTGCGATGGCTTCCTCGCTCATGCCGCGAATCTCTGCCAATCGTCGCGCGACATACGCGACGTACGAGGGATTGTTGCGCTTGCCGCGGTACGGTTCGGGCGGCAGATACGGCGAATCGGTCTCGATGAGTAGGCGCGTGATGGGGATGTGTGACGCAACCTCAGTCAATTTCGGCGACTTGGGATACGTGAGCGGCCCCGCGAGGCTGATGTAGAAGCCGAGTCCTACGGCTTCAGTCGCCATGGTGAGGTTGCCCGAAAAGCAGTGCAGTACGCCTTTGCGTTCGCGGAGTTCAGGGTTAACGTAGTCGGCGGCCGCCGCGTGTTCGCGCAGGATGGCCATGGTATCGGCCGACGCGTCTCGGGTGTGGATCACGACGGGTAGACCCACTTCGCGCGCGAGTTCGAGCTGCTGCCGAAACATACGCTGCTGATTGGTCTTGACTGTGTTGTCGTAGTGATAATCCAAACCGATCTCACCGAGTGCGACGACCTTGGGTGATTTGACCAACCGCGCAATCGCGGACAAGTCGCTGTCGCGGTATTCGTTGGCGTGATGCGGATGAATCCCCGCCGTCGCATAGAGGAAGCTGTGCGCGTTGGCCAACGCGACGCTGCGTTCGGACGAAGCGACGCTTGAACCTACGTTGATGCACGTACGCATACGGTTCGAGAGTAGGTCGATGATGTCGTTGCGGTCGTCGTCGTAGCGTGCATCATCGAGGTGGCAGTGTGAATCGCAATACTGTAGAGTTGACATAATCCTATATATGCGCCTTCCCCTGCCAAAGACAGGGGAAGGCGGACTGATGACACTTTATCCTAAAGATAGTTGATTGATGGCTTCTAACTCGGCGTCTACATCGAGGCGCGGGAACAATGGCTCGCCCTTGACGACGGTGTACGGCGCGTCACCGAATGCCACCGTGAGGTCATCGTTGCCGATCTGCGCCTGAATCTTGCCCGCCGTCGTGGGCATGTACGGCTTGATCAACGCCGCGATGATGCGCAAGGCTTCACAGAGGTTCCAGAGTACCTGCTGCAACGCGTCGGACTGCGCGGGATCTTTCGCCATCGCCCACGGCATAGTCTCGTCGATATACTTGTTGCAGCGCGACACGAACTTCCAGATATCCGTGAGCGCGACGCTGAACATGAGCTGCTCGATGTTCGCCGCACTGCCGCTGATGGCCTCTCGACCGACTTCGTAGAGCGCATCGTCGAACGCCGTATGCGCACCCGTCTTGCTCACTGTGCCATCAAAATACTTTTGTGCCATTGCGACGGTACGGGACAGCAGATTGCCTAAATCATTGGCGAGGTCGGAGTTGATGCGTCCAATAAACGACGCGTTGGTGAAGTTGCCGTCGAGGCCGAACGGCATCTCGCGCAGCAGGAAGTAGCGCACTGCGTCGGTCGTATAGCGACCCGCGAGTACGGCGGGATCGATGACGTTGCCGAACGACTTACTCATCTTGCCACCGTTGAGCATGAGCCAACCGTGCGCGAACACTTGCTTGGGCAGCGGCAGATCCAGTGCCATGAGCAGTGCGGGCCAGATGATGCAGTGGAAACGAATGATCTCTTTGCCGACGAGGTGCACGTTGGCGGGCCAGAATGTCTTGTATAATTCGCTGTCTGTGCCGCCCAGCGCGCTGATGTAGTTCGTGAGCGCATCGATCCAGACGTAGACCACATGCTTGGGATCAAACGGCACTTGGATGCCCCAATCGAAGGTCGTACGCGACACACAGAGGTCGTCGAGACCGCCCTTGATGAACGACAGGATCTCGTTGCGGCGCGTCGTAGGCTGAATGAACTCGGGGTTGTCCTCGATATGCTGGACGAGCCTGTCGGCATACTTGCCCATCTTGAAGAAATAGGACTCTTCTTTGGCGGGCGATACGGGACGCTTGCAGTCGGGACATACGCTGCCCTCGGCCTGTGTGACCGTCCAGAACGTCTCGCACGGCGTACAGTACAGACCCTCGTACTCGCTAAGATAGATGTCTCCCTGTTCGTAGAGCTTCGTGAAGAACTGTGCGGCGATCTCTTTATGACGCGGATCCGTCGTGCGAATGAAGTCGTCGTTGCTGATGTCGAGCGCCTTCCACAGTTTGACCACCGCGTCGGCGATGTCGTCGACATGCTGCTGCGGCGTCTTGTTGATCTTGGCGGCCTCGGTCATGACCTTCTGCCCGTGTTCGTCCATACCCGTGAGGAAGAAGGTCTTATAGCCTTTCTGCCGATAGTACCGCGCCAGCGTATCTGCGGCAATCGTCGGATAGGCGTTGCCGATGTGCAGATTGGCGCTCGCGTAGTAGATCGGCGTCGTTACATAGAATGTGTTCATATAATAAAAAGTATTTAGTTCTGTGGTGGTTTCCATGAATCCTTCAGCGTCACGATGCGGTTGAAGGACTTGGGATGCTTGGTATCGAGGACAAAGTAGCCATTGCGCATGAACTGATACCGCTCGTCGGGCGTAGCCATCTCGAGCGATGGCTCACACATACAGTCGCGCAGGATCGTGCAGCTATTCGGATGCAAACGGTCAGCCAGATCCTCGGCCTCCTCGTTAGAGATTAAGTTTTCGTATAGGTATACATCGCGCTTGATTGCGTGTGCGGCCGATACCCAATGGATGGTGCCCTTGATCTTGCGGCCGTCGGGCGCATTGCCGCCGCGCGAGTCGGGATCAATCGAACACAGCAGTTCGACCACGTTTCCTGCGTCGTCGTAGACGACGTCGTCGCAGCGTATGATATACGCGCCGATCAGGCGTACCTCTCCGCCGGGCTTGAGACGGAAGTATTTGGGGGGCGGCTCTGCCATGAAGTCGCCCTGTTCAATATAGATGACGTTGCTAAACGGTACCTTGCGATACGTAGGCGACTCGGCCTCGGGATTGTCGCAGACGCTCATGAATTCCTGTGTCTCGTGATAGTTGGTCAATGTGACCTTGAGCGGATGGAGTACCGCCATCACACGCTTGGCCGTCGCGTTGAGTTCGTCGCGTATGCAATGCTCGAGCATTGCGCTGTCGACGACGCTGTTGACCTTCGATACGCCTGCCATGACGACAAAACGGCGGATCGACGACGGCGTATAGCCGCGGCGGCGCAAACCCGTC
Source organism: uncultured Eubacteriales bacterium (assembly GCA_964412285.1). GTDB lineage: Bacteria > Bacillota > Clostridia > Monoglobales > CAYZNM01 > CAYZNM01. The sequence continues at coordinate 3,508 of CAYPOE010000207.1, forward strand.
AGTGTCGGCATACGCGGATCGTCCCAACCATCGACCCATCCCTCGTTGACCAAGCGGATCAGATGTCGCTTGCCCGTTACCGTACCACATACGTTGAGGCGAGAGAACTCGTACTGATGAGGTTTCTTGTCTTCAGGGATACCGATGTTGTTGATCACCCAGTCATATAGAGGACGATGATCCTCGAATTCCAACGAACACATGCTGTGCGTGATACCCTCAATCGCGTCCTGAATCGGGTGCGCGAAGTCATACATCGGGTATATGCACCACTCGTCGCCCTGTCTGTAGTGTGTGGCGTGGAGTATGCGATATATGACTGGGTCACGCATGTTCATATTGGGGCTGCCCATATCGATGCGCGCGCGGAGCACTTTGCTGCCGTCGGGATGTTTGCCTTCTTTCATCTCAACGAACAGCCGTTCGTTTTCAGCGATCGGACGGTTGCGGTACGGCGATTCGCGACCGGGTTCGGTCAATGTGCCGCGGTACTCGCGGAGTTCGTCGGCGGTGAGTTCGTCGATGAACGCCAAGCCCTTACGAATGAGTACGAGTGCATACTCGTAGCATTGCGGGAAGTAGTCCGACGCATAGAGTACGCGACCGTCGAGCGGGAAACCGAGCCACTCAATGTCGCGAATGATCGACTCGACGAACTCGTGCTCCTCTTTCGTGGGATTGGTATCGTCGAAACGCAGATTATAGCGGCCGTTGTACTGCAATGCGGTCAGGTAGTTGATGCAGATGGCCTTGGCGCTACCGATATGAATATAGCCGTTCGGCTCGGGCGGGAAGCGCGTGATGATCTCGGTCACGCGTCCGGCGGCGAGGTCGGCGTCGATGATGTCGGTGAGGAAGTTCGAGAGAGGCTCTTTATTGTCCATGGAAGTCTAGAAGTATAATTGAAGTATAATTTATAATGATATATGAAG
>CAYPOE010000208.1:0-4358 GCA_964412285.1 uncultured Eubacteriales bacterium
TCATGAGAGTATTGTAACATGGTTGTGTTTGTTTTTCAAGGGCGAGGGGTATATTGGATGTTATTGGGTATTTTGAACATCTTAAAGCTGTATCATCGTCAAGATTATGCGTCTTGCATCGGTACACATACTACCAATTCAAAGCGACCACCTTTCACCGTGGCCTCCAACGATCCTCCGTGCCGTTGCGCGATAACCTGCATACCATTTAGCCCAAACCCGTGTGCACTCCGATCGTCTTTGGTCGTCTTGAATACGTCTTGTTCGAGTCGCGGATGTTTGCCGATTGCATTCTCTACGCGCAACATCAGGACGCCCTTGTCGGCGCGGGCGCGCACGATGATGCGCTTGTCTTGCGCGTGCCTCACAGCTTCGATGGCATTGTCAAGCGCATTGCCGATCAGCGCGCACAGCTCGATGTCTGAAATCGAGAGGTGTTTGGGCAGGCTGATCCCCCAGTCAGCTTGTATGTCCTCGCATTCCATCATGGCGACTTTGCTCGAAAGAACCGCGTTGGCGATGTCGTTTTCGCAGATTCTCGCACGACCCGTCAGAACATCGGAGCAGCACAACATCTCTAAATATCGCATTGCACCCGCGACGTCTTGCTGTTCGAGCAGGCTTTTTGCGACTGTGATGTGATTGCGCAAATCATGTCGGAGCGTACGCACTTCGATCTGCTCTCGCTGCAATCCCTGATAATATACGGACTGGATTTCTGCCAATCGCTGTTGCTGTTCGAGTTCCTCGTGCCGCGACAACACGACTATGGCTGCCAACAGCGCCAAGGCCGACAATACCGCGAACGGCAGCACGGTGTAACTGATGCGAAACGCCACGGTATAATACGTATTTCCGGCAAACCACCTTGCGTTCCAGATCGTAAAAGAGAGCACGGCAAAGAGCGGCGCAAGGGAGAGGCTGCCCAACAGCATCCATAACTTCGCGGATCGCATGAGTTGTACTTTCGGAACAAATCGCCATACAACAAACCATATGAGTATCCATACGGAATTCTTGATCACGATGAGTGTCGTATCCTGTAAATGCTGCATCAATACAGAATCAATGATCATGTTGGGCGGCAGCAACAGTGTGTAAAAAATGGCTCCCACAATCAGTCGCGCATACCACGGCCCTGTATAACCGAGCGTGATGGCGGTGAGAAAAAGCGGAAATACGATCAATGGATTCTCATCCCCGATCCAACAGGGCAATCCAATCAATGCAGATAAGAATAGTACCACAATCACTCTGCACAGTCGTCCGCGCCTTTCTGGAAGAAAACGCCGTATGGTCATTTCCATCAGGATGCCGCCCGGCATCATGATGATATATGTGGATAAAACGTGTACAATCCAAGGTAAGATTTGCAGATGAATCCCTCTCTCAATTGAGTATGGCGCGTGTGAGCGCAAGTGTGGCTTGTTTTTGGTAGGCTCGACTGATGGGCAGCGTCTGGCCGCAGATTTGAACGGCACTCCCGTCGATGTGATCCACCGCGGTCGCGTTGACGAGATACCGCTGGTGGATGCGTACGAAGGGTGTGCCAACCTCGCGCTCCACCCCGTCCAAGCGCGCGTAAAACATATAGTTTCGCGCGCGGGTGACGCAGGTGACGACGCGTTTTTCGGAGTAGAAGTACAGGATAGACGCCTTGGATATGCGGTACATACCCTCGCTGTTGCGGCACAAAAAGTCATCGGCCGCGCCGAGCTGAAGCGCCGATCGCGCGCGTGTGAGCACATCGTCGAGCTGTTGGCTTTGCGGCGGCTTCATCAAGTAGCCGAGCGCGCCGACGGTATATCCTTCAAACACAAAGTCAGGATGGCCGGTCACGAATACGATCTGTAGATTTTGATCGGCGCGGCGCAGCCGCTTTGCGGTCTCCATGCCGTTGCTGCCTTGCATCTCGATATCCAGAAAAACCAAGTCTAACTTCCCCGCGTGTTTGGCGATCCAACTGAGCAGACTGTCTCCGGAAGTAAACTCATATAGACACGCTTCGATCGCGCGGGCTTCCAAAGTGCGCTCGAGCGTGCAACGCAACGCGAAACGCGCGTCCTGTACGTCGTCGCATAGGCCGATCTGCAACATGGCGTCTCCTTCCTGTTTCATTTTTCATTGGTTGGTAGCTGATGGAGTCTATTTTAATTTTATCACATCCTGCGGATTATTCCAAATCAAACTTCATGTATACGCAATAGGGCAACCCTATTTGCAAAACTTTACACCCATTGCGTCAAACATGACAGGGTCTCAAGCGCCGGGATTGCCGTTGTGATAGGATAGAAGTATAAGGAGGTTAGAACTATGTTGACTGTTGAAAATCTAAAAAAGTCTTATTCTGTAGGAAAACATACGTACGAAGTGCTCAAGGGTGTTTCGATCAGTGTGGACAAGGGCGAGTTTGTGGCCGTGATGGGTCCTTCGGGTTCAGGGAAAACCACGCTTCTCAATTGCATCTCCTGCTATATTCCCGCCGATTCGGGCAGCATCCGCCTTGGTCAGACTGAACTTTCGTCGTTGGACGAGGAGGAACTGGCCGCAGTGCGAAACCAGGAATTAGGATTTGTATTCCAAGATTTTATGCTGTTGGACGGCCTGTCCGTGCGAGACAACATCATGTTGCCGCGTATCATCGGCGGTAAAGTGGACAAAAGTATGGAGCAGGCCGCCGACCGCATCTGCGATGTATTCGGCATATCGCATATCAAGGGCAAGTATCCGGCCGAAATATCGGGCGGAGAGAAGCAGCGCACCGCCGTCGCCCGCGCACTCATCAACAATCCGCTGCTGATTCTGGCAGATGAGCCTACAGGCAATCTCGATTCCAAATCCTCGCGTGCGGTCATCGATACCTTTGCGCAAGCCAAGGATACACTGCAGGCGACCATCTTCATGGTGACGCACGATTCCTTCGCGGCCTCGTTCTGCGACCGCGTCGTCATCCTGCGGGACGGCATGGTCTGGCGCGAACTGTCGAGATCTGCAAAAGCGCGCGGCGATTTCCAGGACGAACTTTTGGACGCCATACGCGCGATGGGGGAGGTCAACGCACAATGACGCACTTCTCCCAAGTGTACGCGGCGCTGCGTAAAAGAAACATCCGACATTACACGTTGCTGGCCGGATGCTGCTTTTTCTCCGTGCTGCTGATTACGGCGTATGTCTGTATGATGCGTTCGCCTACGGTTTTGAATGTGCTGCCCGAAGGGGGAGACTCCCGCAAGCAGGTCATGATGGTTTTTATACTGGCGGTCTTGGGTTGCGGCGTGTTCACGACCTACGCCTCGGGATTGTTCTTCCGATATAAATCCCGCGAAACCGGCATATTCATGGCGTTGGGCACTTCGCGCAGACAGCTAAAGCGCATGTTAACCCGTGAAATCGCGATCCTCTCTTTGGCGTCCTGCATCGCGGGTACCGTATTGGGCGCACCCCTTGCGTGGCTTATTTGGAGATTGTTCCGCCTGTTGTTGATCGATACGCAGGAGATGGCCTTCGTGCTCGATTGGCAAGCATTGCTGTTTGCGCTGGCCTTTTCGGTATTCGTCGTCCTGATGCTGTTCGTCATGATGACACGGTTCATCCGCCGTACCAACATCATGGACGTGGTCAACGAATCTCGCAAGTCCGAACCCATTCGAGAGGTACCGCGTTGGTATGGCTTGTTGGGGATTGCGTTGCTCGTGGGCGGCGCACTGTTGGGCTACCTGACGCCGACCTTTTGTGTTCGAGCGCTGCACTGGTATGCGCCGGACGGGCTCACGGCCGTGACCTATCTGCCCGCCGCAATCGGTCTGTACATGATATTGCTGCACACAGTGGTCAACGGTTGGCGCGGCGGCAAGAACCGATACAAGCACATCATCACGACGAGCATGATGAAGTTTCAGGGCCGCCAGACGGTGCGGAACATGTTGGTGATCACCGTGTTGGTGGCAGGTGCATACTTCGCTTCTTTCTATGTTCCCATGATCGGCACGGGTGCGATGATGGCCTACGATGCACGCAAAGCGGATTACGCTTTTCACTACAGGGCCGATCAGGATCTGCCCAAACAAGCAGAGATTGAACGTATGGCAGCCGAGGAAGGCGTGATCATCACCGACTATGCCGCCCAACCCGCCGCCGTGTTGGGCATAGACGGGGAGGAATTCATCGAGGGCGAAAGCAGGTTGGGCGCAACCTATACCCGCGAATATACCGAGTTGCTGTGCAGCGATGTATTCTTTTCGGAGAGCGCATATCGCGCACTGACCGGGGATGCGCTCGACGTAGCGCCGGGTCGTATTGCGACGATATACGACGACGAAGGTAACGGCGGATATAGGGCCAATGACAAGGTTCGTTTG
>CAYPOE010000209.1:0-4332 GCA_964412285.1 uncultured Eubacteriales bacterium
GTAGCAGCGCGCGTTGCCGATGTGGATATAGTCATACACCGTCGGGCCGCAGACGTACATGCGTACTCTGTTCGGCTCGACGGTAATCAGTTCTTCTTTAGTGCGTGTCAGTGTGTTGAATAATTTCATACACTCTCCGATGCTGAATCTATGTGTTTATCTGGATTTTTTGGCTTTTCTGATTTCTCTAATTTTTCGATGCGCGCGAGGAGTTTACAAAGTTCGATGGCGACGGGGTCGGGGATATGCGTCTGGTCGAGATCGATCGCCGGACGCGGCTTCTTGCGCTCGATGACGCGCGCGGGTATACCGACACAGGTCGCGCCGGGCGGTACCTCGCAGAGTACGACGGCGTTGGCCGCGATCTTGGCGTTATCGCCGACCGTGAATGCGCCGAGTACTTTGGCCCCCGAGCCGATGAGTACGTTGCGGCCAATCGTCGGGTGACGCTTGCCTGTATCTTTGCCTGTGCCACCGAGCGTCACGCCTTGATAGATCGTGCAGCCGTCTCCGACCTCGGCGGTCTCGCCGATGACGACGCCCATGCCGTGGTCGATGAACACGTGGTTGCCGATCTTGGCGGCTGGATGGATCTCGATGCCCGTCACGCGTCGGCAACGGTAGCACAACCACATGGCAATAAACCGTACCCCTTTGTTGTACAGCCAAGCACTTAGCTTATGGTATATTATAGCACGAAGCCCTGGATAAAGCAACAGGATGGCAAGGCTACTCCTTGCCGCAGGGTCGTGCGCCTTAATGTTGCGTACCTCACTTTTTAACCATTTGATCATAGTCAACCTTTATTGGCTGCGCATACTGGATGCGCAGGCTATTTGGGATTGACGATGTCGCGCCATGCCAAATCACCGCGCTCGAGACCCTGTATCAACACCTCCGCTGTAGCGATGTTGGTCGCTATGGGGATGTTATGTATGTCACAGAGGCGTACGAGCGACATAATATCAGGCTCATTGGCCGAAATCGTCAACGGGTCGCGTAGTGCCAATACCAAATCAATTTCATTATATGCTATGCGCGCGCCGACCTGCTGGTCACCGCCTTGAGGGCCGGATAAACATCGTCCGATGGGCAGACCTGTAGCTTCTGCCACTACCGTCGCCGTGCCTGCCGTCGCAAGCAGATTGTGCTTCTTGAGTATGCCACAGTACGCGATGCAGAACTCGACCATGAGCTCTTTCTTCTTGTCGTGCGCCATGAGTGCAATATTCATATATGCCTCCTTGGAGTAAGATGAATAAGATCAATGAGTAAGATCAAAGTAGAATCTAAAGTATCAAAGTAGAATCTGTAGAATCTAAAGTAAAATGTTTGGAATAAAATTATCCCTTGTTATCTAATATGCCCACTTTTTCGCCGCGTAAACGTCGGGCTATGTTGCGGTACGCCGATGTAACCAAATCCTTGTGCGCACAGACGTGCGGTACGCCGTTGTCTTCGTCGAGCGGCAGCGACGCATCGTACGGAATGACCCCGAGCATGGGGATCGCGAGCACTTGTAAAAATTCCCACATCGTATCGCTGAGTGTGGATTTGTGCTTCATGTTGAACATGTTGAGTACGCACATGAAGGAGATGTCGGACGGACAGTCGCACAGATACTTCTCGGTATTGCGCAGCGACTGCTTGGTTGGCGTGGATATGAGCAAGGCTGTGTCGGATGCTTCGAGCAATCGCCTGTCCTCGAACGAGTGTGCGTCGATGATGATGAAGTCGTGCCGCCCGTTGCGCTCCTTGACCAGCTCCAGCAGTGTGTCCATCATATCGTAGCCATACGCGAGATTCTGTGGACATGGCAAGAAGTACAGCTCGCGGTACATCGGATTGCGCCCGCGCACAGCGACGTCGCCGAACTGCATACCGTTGCCGACGTCACCGTAGTCGTAGACAATGACGTCGTCAAATCCGAGCAGCCGATCGGCATTGCGATAGCCCTCGTTGGCGTCGATGAGCAGTGTGTCATACCCCATGACGCCGAGTGTCACTGCGAGATTGACGGCGAATGTCGTCTTGCCTACGCCGCCCTTGGCGGCTGTAATACACAATGTCATAATGTCATAATGGTGATGCAGAGAGTCTATTCTCCGGATAAGGGTTTGTGTGATACCGTGTTGTACGCCTCATCTGTACCCGTCGCCTTGCGCTCGTAGTACGCGGTAAAGATCTCGGCGGCCATCTCGGCTAAGTATGAGCCGTGTCCGCCGTGTTCGACTACGCCTGCGAACGCGACTTCGGGATTGTCAATCGGCGTGAACGCGACGAACACCGCGTTGGCCGCGCCTTTGGATACCGACGCTGTACCCGTCTTGCTCGCGACGGGATACTTGTAATTCGACAACGTGCTACTCGCCGTACCTGTCTCGGACGCCGAACGCATACCATCCTTGACGACCTGCACCATGGCGGCCGTCATGTTGGTGTCGTTGAGTATCTCAGGTTGCGTGTATTCGATCGGCGACGCGCCGCTGCTATCGGCGATGCCGCGCACGAGGTGCGCCTTATAACGCGTACCGCCATTGGCCATCGTCGCAATGTAACACGCGATTTGCAGTGGCGTGAATACATGATCCGACTGCCCGATCGCGGCCTGCAATGTATCGCCCGGGTACCAAATGTCGCCGCGCTCCTTGCGAAATTCGGGGGACGCGAGGATGCCGCGACTCTCGCCCGACAACTCGATGCCTGTGTACTCGCCGAGTCCGAACAGCTTGGCGTAGCGGTCGATCGTGTTGATGCCGAGTATGCGCCCCATCTCATAGAAGAAACAGTTGCAGCTATTCTCGAGCGCTTGCGTGACATTCTGCCAACCGTGACCGACCTTGAAGTCGCTGTAGTACCAACATACAGGCTGATAATCCTCGTAGAATGTGTAACGACCCGTGTCGTTAAAACGATACGTCGTATCGATGATGCCCTCCTCCAACGACGCGATGGCGGTCAACGACTTGAAGGTCGAACCCGGCGCGTAAGTGCCTGCGATGGCGCGGTTGAACAGCGGCTTCAACGGATCATTCTGTAACTCGGCGAACTGTTTGTTGTACTGCGTGACGTCGAACGTCGGATTGTTGACCATGGCCAGCAGCTCAAACGTATTGACGTCGATGAGTACAGCTGCGCCTGCCGACGCTTCCTCGCCGTCCTTCAAGGTACGGATCTTGGGTATGATGCGATCGAGCGAATCCTGCAACACGGCCTGTAATTCCATGTCAATCGTGAGTATGACGTCCCGGCCTGCCTTCCATGGCGTCTTCTCGATCGTCTGCTGCAACACGCCGTTCTCGTCATATACGCGTGTGACCTCGCCGACTGTACCGCGGAGTACGCCCTCCATTGCGGCCTCCATACCGCTGCGCCCCATCTGGTCTCCGATGCGGTAACCTCTGTCGGGATTGCGCTCCACATCCTCTTTGTACGCCGTGCCCACATGTCCTATGATGTGCGCGGCCTCTGTCGTCGTATTGTAGACGCGCGTCGGTACATAATCAAAGAAGATGCCTCTGTAGATGTCTAACCGTTCGCGCACGCGCGTGACGATGGGCATTGTGACCTCGTTGGAGAATGCGTAAGGCTGCCCCTTGCCGAAATAATTTTGTTCCATGCCGTAACGCATCGCGATGACGCGACGCTGATCGGCCAGACTGAGCGCGTCGTCGATCTCGTAGCGTTCGACAAAATACGCGATTACGTCGTACGGCGTGGCATCAGCTGGCAGCTCGTAGCGATTCTTGAAGTTGAGTTCGCGCGTTTCGCGAGAAGTATCGGCCGTCTCTGCGAAAGTAAATACAAACGGTTCGACACGCGATATGGGCAGCGCATCGTTGTAGGCGCAGTCATACTCTTCCCAGAGCAGCGCCGTCGCCAATGCGACGTCGTTGAGTTCGCTCGGTGGTATCATCTCCCAAGCGAACGAGGCGCGCTGTGTCGTCGTGTTGGTGTTGAGCAATCGGCCGTATCGGTCGTAGATCGAACCGCGCGGCGGTATGATTGTATAGTCGACCGAGATGGACTTGCTCTGCTTCTCGCTGCGCGTCGTATAGCTCTCGGCATTGACGATCTGCAACTTGAGCAAGCGGTATACAAACGTACACGCGCATACGGCGAGCAAGATGAAGATCAGCGTGAACTTGATGCGGTGGTGTTTTTCTGTCTGCATGATTCGTCAAAAGTTATTGTACGACGGGACGCTTGATCTTGGTGAAGTATCCGTTGATCGCGCGCAACAGGAAGAACATGGGGATCGTCGCTATGATGGCGTAGATGGCCTCTGGCAGGATGTGATCGAAGAAAGCCCTATCGAGATGCGTAAATCCC
>CAYPOE010000210.1:0-4328 GCA_964412285.1 uncultured Eubacteriales bacterium
ATGGGCAAGGCCGAACCTACCGACGAGCCGTACGCGATCCGCATCCGAATCGACTAGGACGGAGGCACGCTCTCGGTCGAGGACAATGGCGTGGGCATGAGTGCGGAGGAAATCGAGAAGTACATCAACTCGATTGCGTTTTCGGGCGCAGAGGAGTTCTTGGAGAAGTACAAGGGCGACGAATCGTCGCAGATCATCGGACATTTCGGTCTGGGCTTCTACTCGGCATTCATGGTTGCCAAACGCGTGACGATCGATTCTAAGTCCTACGACGGAAGCGGCGCGGCTTTCTGGGAGTGCGATGGCGGCACCGAGTTCGCGATGGAGGATGGCAAGCGCACGTCGACAGGTACACTCATCACATTGCACATGGATCCCGAACACGATGAGCTACTTCAACCCGCGCGCATTCGCTCCATCCTGCAAAAGTACTGCACGTTCCTGCCATACCCGATCTACATCGACGGCGAGGAGACGGCTGTCAACGACGAACAGCCACTCTGGCTCAAGAAGCCGTCCGAGGTCACGGACGAGGAGTATATCGCGTTCTACCACAAGGTATTCTCGGATTTCAACGACCCGCTGTTCTGGCTGCACCTGTCGGTCGAGTATCCGTTTAATCTGTCGGGCATCCTGTATTTCCCCAAGCTCACGCACGAGTTTGAGTCGGCGCAGGGACAGATCAAGCTCTACAACAACCGCGTATTCGTCGCCGACAACATCAAAGAGGTCATACCTGAGTTCCTCATGCTGCTCAAGGGCGTGATGGACTGCCCCGATCTGCCGCTCAACGTATCGCGCTCGTTCTTGCAGAACGACGGCTATGTCACCAAGATCGCATCGTACATCACGCGCAAGGTCGCAGACAAACTGTCGACGCTGCAGCAGAACGAGCGCGAACGCTTCAACGAGTGCTGGGAGTCCATCGCGCCATTCGTCGAGTACGGCTGCATCAGCAACGACGACTTCTACGATAAGGTCGAGAAGATCCTACAAGTCAAGGACATCGACGGCAACTACACGACGCTCGCAGATTACGCGGCTTCGCACGAGAACAACTTTGTCTACGTGACCGACGAAAAGACGCAGGGCGGCTACGTCGATATGTACAGGCAACAGGGCAAGTCGGCTGTCATCATGCCACACCTGATCGACCTCCACTTCATCACGCTGCTCGAACGCAAACAGTCGTGGACGTTCACACGCATCGACGCAGACATCGACGGTTCGGCTGAAGACGAGGCGTTCACCGATCTCTTCAAGGACGTCGTCGGCGAACGCGTGACCGTACGCACGGCCTCGCTCGATACACCATTGCCTGCCATCATCACGCAGGACGAACAGATGCGTCGCATGTCGGATCAGATGCGACTCTTCGGCGGCAATGCGTTCCCGACCAATACGACGCTCGTGCTCAACACCAACAGCACCATCGTTACAGGATTGCAGGGCTTGTCCGGCGATAAACAAAAAGTCGTCGCACAGCAAATCTACGACCTCGCGCGCATCTCGCACGGTTCGCTGCCTGCGGATGCGATGGCTGCATTCATATCGCGTTCGGCGGACTTGTTAGGCGACATCATCTAATACCCTTATAGCTTTATGACCCACGTACTCATTATGGCGGCGGGCGCTTCGACGCGCTTCGGTACGAATAAGCTGATGTGTGAGTTGGGCGGCATACCCGTGCTCGCTCACACATTGGCGGCATTCGCCTATCACGATGCCGTCGATCATATATCCATCGTCACGAATCAAAACAATATGCTCTACGCGTACGACGTCGTCAAGGCGCACCGCATCCCCAAAGTGGCGTCCATCGTACCCGGTGGCGATACGCGCACCCAGAGTGTGGCGCACGGGCTTGCCGCCCTCCGCGCGGCCGAGGCCGATGTCGTACTCATCACCGATGCGGCGCGTCCGGCCGTCACGACCGACGACATCTACGACGTGATCGAGGCCGCCGAGGCGTACGGCGCGGCGGCGTTGGGTACGCCGATCCATGATACCGTTGTGCGCACGCGCGAGGCCTACGTGGACGGCTACGTCAACCGCGACGGTCTATGGCGCGTACTCACACCGCAGGCCTATACGTATGACGTCTTGCGCCGCGCGTACCGCGACGCCGTCGACGCCACCGACGACAGTGCTGTCGTCAAGGCGGCGGGTTACGACGTCGTCATGGTGCCGGGCAGTCCGCTCAATATCAAGCTCACATACCCATCTGACGCGGCATTGCTCGAGGTCATCTTGGCGACCACCCATCTGTAACATACTGCAAATCTGCTTTTATGCTTTTATGTACACGCGCTGCTATCGCAGCGTTGTCTTACATAGTTTTGCTACCTTTACCCAACGTCTTGACGAGTAGTATACCGTCGCTCGAGGAAATCTCTATGGTGCGGCCATATGTACCGCCGCAATCCTCGGCTAAAATGCGTATACTCAGCTTGGCCAGTACGGCCTTGCAGGCTTCGGCGTTGCGTTGCCCGATCTTAAGCGTGTCGCTTGATGTGCTGAAACTGAACATACTTGCGCCGCCCGCCATCTTGGCGACGATAGACGTGCGCTTCGCGCCTTGCCTGATCATGCCATTGAGCAGATCAACGATACCTGTGTCGGCAAACTTAGCCCTGTTTGCGTTTTCGCGCATCTGCGTGCTATACGGCAACATGACGTGAACCATTCCCGTGATGTGCGTCACCTTATCGTATAGCGTGACGCCTACGCACGAACCCAAACCGATCGTCGTCAGCGTGTCGGGATCCTTGCATATATTCATGTCGGCCATACCCACAACAATCATTCGTCCCATGCGAGGTTCTCCGTTATGGATTATACGACGCCGAGCGCCGACAACAACTTGTCAAATGAACCCATCGCGGGTATGAGAAAGAAGTGGCCGAGTATAGGCTTGTCGTATTCGATGAAATAGGTTTCGAGGAACAGTGCTGAATCGCTGAGTTCGCCGAATACCGATGCGGGTACACTGAGGATGGCGCCTGCCATGTCGATGGCCAATGCGGGTTCGCTGATGTTGATGGAAAAGCCAGACAACGTCGACAGCGCACTCAAATAGGAGCCTGCAAGTATATTGGTGATCTCAGTCAGCGCAGACAGCTCCATCTCGTCAAAGTCGTATGTTTCAGCTTCGCCGTCCTCATTGAGTTCTGTGATCTGACCCATGAGTAACTGGATGAGCATATGTGCGTACCGCATCTCGACGGTATACATCATGAAACCTTCGAGGTCGCCCGATAGTTGCACGAGTACACCTGCCACGACGTTCTCCGCGCCCCCAAGTACGTTGTGGATGCTCGAGAAGTCCATGATTTGTACGTTAGGCACATTCATGTCTACTTTGTGCCGCAACATCTCTGATAGCGCCGTCGCCGCATTGCCGGCGCCGATGTTGCCGATCTCGCGCAACACGTCGAGATGTATCTCATTTAACTGTTCTATGGATAGCGCCATAACAAACCCCTTTATTCGTCATGCGACGCGACCGTAAGGCAACGCTCTGCAATATGTGTGCAGTGACGTACATCAGCGTTCGCGTACCTTGATGATGAGTCCCCCCAGCCTTACGCGCAGATAATCCCCTGCGTCGCACAGCTGTCTGACGTCGTCTATGAAGTCGCTGGATTTTTCACCCTTGTATTCACACAGCCCCATGTTGAGTCGCAGACGTATATCGTGGGAGCGGCTGACCTCGGCACACAGGTTGCGCGCGACGCGCGTCAATGTCTCAAGCCCTGCATTGATCGTAGTCTCAGCGAGCACAATGGCAAATACGTCATCGCCCATATACGCGACATGGTCGATGATGCGCAGCCCCTTCACGAGCGTAGATCCAATGTGGCGGCGTACAGTATCCGCAATGTCGCCCGTGCGACCCCGCAGTATGACGCGTATGAATCCCGTGCAGAAATTGCGACGATAGCGCTTGTGGCGATAGACCTCGGCCTCGAGCAGTTTATCCAATCCCTCGGCATTGGGTAGCCCTACGGCGATGTCGTTTTGGGCGCAGTACTTGCCCCAATGTTCCTTCATCAATGCGTCATCCGACGTATCGCCTTCAGCCGAGAAGCGTTCGATGATCTTGGATAGATCGACATATCCGAGGTAGACGCGCCACTGCCCGTCCTCACGCAACGCGAGCTTAATAAAGCTATAATCGCTGATCGTGCCGTTGGCGTGATTGCGTTCGCTGACCGAAATTGTATACTCCTCGGCATCGTATCGTCCATTGCCGTCGATCGAGAAGAGCTGGCTATAGCGGTGCGCCGTGTTGTCGACCGGAGTCAATGAGGAGTTGTTGCTGACGT
>CAYPOE010000211.1:0-4275 GCA_964412285.1 uncultured Eubacteriales bacterium
ATACGACGATGCCCGTGGGGATGTGCGTGATGCGCACGGCACTGTCGGTGCGGTTGACGTGCTGTCCACCCGCGCCGCCCGCGCGATAGGTATCGATGCGCAGATCCTTGTCCTCGATCTTGATGTCGCCTGTATCCTCGATGTCGGGCATGACCTGCACCGATGCGAACGACGTATGCCGCCTACCGCCTGAATCAAACGGCGATATACGTACCAGCCGGTGTACGCCCTTCTCACACTTGGCATAGCCGTAGACGTTGTCACCCTCGAGCATGAAGCTCACCGACTTGATCCCCGCCTCGTCGCCCGCGAGATAGTCGAGCAGCGTGAGCTTGAACCCGCGTCGCGTCGCCCACCGCGTGTACATGCGGTAGAGCATGTCAGCCCAGTCCATGGCTTCGGTACCCCCCGCACCCGCGTGCAGCGTGAAGATCGCGCCGCAACTGTCGTACTCGCCCGTGAGCAGCGTCGACAGCCGCATGTTGTGGAGTTCCTCATAGAAGCCGCCGCACTCGGTCTGCACCTCGGACAGCATGGTGATGTCCTCGGCCTCGTCGGCGAGTTCGATCAGTGCGAGGCAGTCCTCGTACTTGCGCGCCAACGCCTCGTATGCGCCGATGCGTGTGCGCGTGCGTTTGAGTTTGGCCAACGTCGCCGACGCCGCCTGCATGTCGTTGTAGAACGACGGCGACTGCGACTGCCCTTCGAGGGATTCAGCCTCGGCGTTCAGACCCGCTATGTTAAAGACTGTCCCGGAGCTTGATGAGTTCCTGCTGCTTACCTGTCAGAATGGCTTTGATTTCCTCGTACTGTAACATAATTTCTCCTATTCTATATACAGCTTCTGTTCTATATTCTATATACGGCGTGTATTACGCTCCACAGCACTTCTTGTACTTCTTGCCGCTGCCGCATGGACACATGTCGTTGCGCCCGACCTTGGTCGAACGCACGGGCGACTTCTTGACAGGCTCTTCTGCGCCGCCATGCGACGCAATCATGATGCGCTGCTGCTTCTTCTCCACGTTGGTGTTGACCTTGGCATGAAGAACCAACTTGACCGTATCCTCTTTGATCGCGTCGATCATCGCATTGAACATGTTCGAGCCTTCATTCTTGTACTCGACGACGGGGTCGTGCTGTCCATACGCGCGCAGACCGATGCCCTGTCGCAGCTGATCCATTGCGTCGATGTGATCCATCCACTTGTCGTCGACGACGTAGAGCAGGATGTTGCGCTCGAGTCGGCGCATGACTTCCGCGCCGTACTCGGCCTCTTTGGCCGCGTACTTGTCCGTCACTGCGCTATGGACGTACTCGCGCAGACTGTCGCGCGTGAGATTCAACTCCCACTCCTTGTCAGTCGGCACTTCGAGGCCGAACAGCTCGAAACACATACCCCGCAGCATGTCGAACGACCAATCGTCCGGGTACGGATGTTCGCCGACCGTCGCATCGACGACGTTGTCGACCACGCCATCGAGCATGGACATCATGTTGTCGTGAACGTCACCCTCTTGCAGCACAGTCAGACGCTGCTTGTAGATGATCGCGCGCTGCTGATTCATGACGTCATCGTATTGTAACACGTGCTTGCGGATGTCGAAGTTGCGACCCTCGATGCGCTTCTGCGCATTCTCGATCGCAGTCGACATCATCTTATGCTCAATCGGCTGATCGTCCTCGAGTCCCAAGCGTTCGACTACGCTCGCGATGCGTTCGGAGCCGAACAGGCGCATCAAATCATCTTCGAGCGAGATAAAGAACCGCGACGCACCCACGTCGCCCTGACGACCCGAGCGTCCGCGCAACTGATTATCGATGCGGCGTGACTCGTGGCGTTCGCTGCCGATGATAAAGAGTCCACCCGCCGCGACGACCTTGTCGCGTTCGGATTCAGTGATGGCTTTGTACTTGGCGTGCAACTCTTTGAACTGCGCGCGCACGGCGAGGATAGCCTCGTCGTCGGTATGTGCAATCGAGTTGGCCTCGTAGAGCATGTCGTCGTCGAAGCCCTGCTTGCGCATCTCGGCCTTGGCCATGAGTTCAGGATTGCCGCCGAGCAAGATGTCGGTACCACGACCCGCCATGTTTGTGGCGATCGTCACCGCGCCGAACCGTCCGGCTTGCGCAACGATCTCTGCTTCTTTCTCGTGATACTTGGCGTTGAGGACTTCGTGCTTGACGCCGTGCTTCTTGAGTTCACGCGACAGCAGCTCAGACTTCTCGATCGTGACCGTACCCACAAGTACAGGCTGACCGCGCCCGTTGCACTCGACGACCTGCCTGATGATCGCGTCGATCTTGCCGCGCGTGTTCTTGTAGACTGCGTCAGGATGATCGATGCGCACCATGGGACGGTTGGTCGGAATCATGATGACGTCGCGCTTGTAGATCTCGCGGAACTCTTCTTCCTCCGTCTTGGC
This sequence comes from uncultured Eubacteriales bacterium, assembly GCA_964412285.1. Classification (GTDB taxonomy): domain Bacteria; phylum Bacillota; class Clostridia; order Monoglobales; family CAYZNM01; genus CAYZNM01. Next base: position 2,427 of record CAYPOE010000211.1, read on the forward strand.
CGTACCCGTCATGCCCGACAGCTTCTCATATAATCTAAAGTAGTTCTGGAACGTGATCGTCGCAAGCGTCTTGCTCTCGCGTTCGACTTTGACTTTCTCTTTGGCTTCAATGGCTTGGTGCAGACCGTCGGAGTACCTGCGCCCGAGCATGAGTCGACCCGTGAACTCGTCAACGATGATGACCTCGCCGTCGCGCACGACATAGTCGCGGTCGCGGTGCATGAGTCCATGCGCCTTGATCGCCTGATTCACATGGTGTGCAATCGTAGCATTCTCGGGATCGGATAGGTTCTCGAGGCCAAACGCGCGTTCGGCCTTCTCGACGCCACGGTGCGTCAATGTAACCGTGCGCGCCTTCTCGTCGACGATGTAGTCGGCGTCGATCTCGTCGTCGTGCTGCTTGGTATCGGTCTCGGCAATCACGAGCGCGTGCAGTCGCGACGCGAACGCGTCGGCCTTCTCGTAGGTATCCGTAGACTTGTCGCCCTGTCCCGAGATGATCAGCGGCGTACGCGCCTCGTCGATCAAGATGGAGTCGACCTCGTCGACGACGACGAAGTGGTGGCCGCGCTGTACCATATCGGACAGGCGTGATACCATGTTGTCGCGCAGGTAGTCGAAACCGAACTCGTTGTTGGTGCCGTACGTAACGTCGGCGGCATACGCGGCGCGGCGCTCCTCGGTCGTGAGGCCATGTACGATGATGCCGACACTCATGCCCATGAATCGGAAGACGCGCCCCATCCACTCGCCCTGGTGCTTGGCGAGGTAGTCGTTGACCGTGACGATGTGTGCGCCCTTGCCTGTGAGCGCGTTGAGGTAGGCGGGATAGATGGCGGCTTGTGTCTTACCTTCGCCCGTCTTGAACTCGGCGATACGTCCCTGATGCAGCGCGACGCTACACATGAGCTGTACGGGGAACGCACGCTCACTGATGACGCGGCGCGTCGCCTCGCGCATGGCGGCGAACGCGTCGGGCAGCAGGTCGTCGAGCGATTCGCCGTTCTCGTAACGCCGCTTGAACTGCGGCGTCAATGCGGAGAGCTGCTCGTCCGACAGCGCCTGCATCGCGGGTTCACGCGACTCGATTGCGGCGACGATGGGTTGTAACCGCTTCACCTCTTTATCGTTATACGATCCGAAGATCTTCTCTAATAATGACATATGCGCCTTTCTATCTCAAGCCGTAGCTTTGTGACGTGTATAATACGCTATACTAACATTATACCACATTTTCTATGTAGAGTAAACAATAAGATTCTGCATCCGCAATCTGTTTGTCGCTTTGGATCTGGGATATCGCAGTCAACGCCTAAAAGCAGGTTCTCAAGTTCAAGGCGGGCAGGAAGTATTTGACACAATGATGAGCTTTTGGTATACTTTTACTATAGAAGTTTGCTGCAAAACCAACTCCCCTCGCCCCATCAAAAACCCATATAAATTAATCTTCTTCTCAGGATCCAACTATCTGTTCAGTAACCCTCGGACTTGTCGCTGTAGTTGGAGTATTGCCGTTTTTCGTTGTGAGTAGCGCTACGTAGGTAGCGTGAATGATTTATATACTATGATTTATATACTATGATATGGAGAGGATTCTTTTATGCTTATTGATATTGTTGCACATGATGATTATATAATAAAAGGCAGACTTTCGTTGCCAGAAGGCGATGACGAGGTTACCAAACTTGTCATATCAATACCCGGGGCCGGTTATGGTACTTACGCTACTTACAATAGCGGTTTCGCAACATGTTATACCGATAAGGGGATAGCGCATTTTTCGTTCAATAAACGCGGTCTTGATGTTACAGACGAGCCTCCGTTTTATTCTGTAAATAACGACGAGTTC
>CAYPOE010000212.1:0-4264 GCA_964412285.1 uncultured Eubacteriales bacterium
TTTGTAAGTGCAGAATCTATATCATTCTTCTTTTTAAGGATTTTTTGATTTGCCCCATTCAGATCAAAATCTATAATTCGTTTAATTCCCTCAACAAAAGACAGCATTTCTTTTTGCTCGATACTTCCCACTCCGTTGTTTCTCCACTTGCTCTGAATAACAAACAATTGTTTCTGCGTATCGTCTAAAAATATGGCATCAATCCCCATATCATAATGATCGTCCGTAATATGTAAGCTAGACTGTTGTGCATCCAACCCACATAACATCATCAAAGATAACGCAGCGATTGCTCTTGTCTCAAAGTGGTGGTTGTTATCATCATGAATGCCAGACATATCGATTTTATCATGGAATAATTCTTTCAACCGAGTTTCAATCCGAATCATATTGATATTTGACATTTCATTCTCCTTTTGGTCACAATACTGATTGTCTACTTTTTCGATATGAACTTTACATTGTTACTACGATATATTATTTTGATTATACTATCTATATTGTCGAATGTCAACCAAAAAATTCATAAAATGCAAAAATATGTCATACAACATCATCAAAACTCGATCGCATTGTACCACCGCACCAGAGCAACATACACTCCCGCCTCACTCCATCTAAATAGCACAAATATTCCTATTGACACAACGCACACAATGCGCTATAATAAGAGGGCAATAACGCGTTTGCGTTGCGAAATTGCAGCGCATACAGGCGATACCCCCTGCTGGAATAGCTCAGTTGGTAGAGCGGTTGATTCGTAATCAACAGGTTCGTGGGTTCAAGTCCCATTTCCAGCTCCAGATTAAGCTGTCGACTCATCGACAGCTTTTTTAGTATTCCACAGCCCACGCATTCCGCCACTTACCCTGCGATGCATCGCATCCTCACGCCTCATGGAATCTACATTGCCCATTTCTACCCGCCGCCTCACCCTACGCCGCTTCTGCGCAACCGACGCAGCGGCCTTGCACGCCTACCTCTCCGACCCCGCCGTCCTCCGCTACGAACCCTACCCGCCGTTCACACTTGAACAAGCAGAGTCCGAAGCCGTGCGCCGCGCCGACAACCCCGCTTTCTACGCCGTATGCCTACAGTCAGGCGCACTCATCGGCAATGTCTACCTCGCGCGCGGCGAGTTCGATACGTGGACGCTCGGCTACGTGTTCAACAGACAGTACTGGGGTCATGGCTACGCGACCGAAGCCGCCACTGCGATCATCGCCCATGGATTCGACGTCTTAGGCGCGCGGCGCATCATCGCATACTGCAACCCCCTCAATACGTCGTCGTGGCGGTTGCTCGAACGCGTACATATGCGGCGCGAGGCTACGATGCTGCAAGAGGTATACTTCCACACCGACGACGCAGGACAGCCCATCTGGCAAGATACCTATGTATACGCGATGCTGAAACAGGAGTACGATCATCGCAACATCGCAGGTAATGCTTCGCACGAAAGCCACGTCACCTCATAACACGTCACCTCATAACACGTCACCGCATAAGAGGATTGGACACAGGAGGCCACCATGCACATCCAAGTACTCGCCAACGCACCCGCACACGTCATCGACCGCAACATCTACGGCCACTTCTCCGAGCACCTCGGCCGCTGCATCTACAACGGCATCTTCGTCGGCGCGGATAGTGCCATACCCAACACGCGCGGCATCCGCAACGACATCCTCGACGCGCTGCGGGCCATCCAAACCCCCGTACTCCGTTGGCCGGGCGGCTGCTTCGCCGATGAATATCACTGGGTCGACGGCGTCGGCCAAAACCGCAAGCGCATGGTCAACACGCACTGGGGCGGCGTCGTCGAGGACAACTCCTTCGGCACCCACGAGTTTATGGATCTCTGCGAACTGCTCGGCGCAGCGCCGTACATCTGCGGCAACGTCGGCAGCGGCACGGTGCGCGAGATGCAGGAGTGGGTCGAGTATATCACGTTTGACGGCGAATCGCCGATGGCCAACTGGCGTAAAGAGAATGGTCGATCCGAGCCGTGGACATTACCCTATTTTGGAGTAGGCAACGAGAACTGGGGTTGCGGCGGCAACATGACGCCCGAGTACTACGCCAACGAGTACAAGCGGTACGCGACGTACGTGCGCAACTTTGGCGACAACAAGATTTATAAGATCGCCTGCGGTTCGTGGGACTTCAACTACAAGTGGACGGAAGTCCTGATGCGTGAGGCAGGTCACAAGATGGACGGCCTGTCGCTGCACTTCTACACCTTCCCGCAGCCCGGTTACTCGCGTTCGGCGACAGACTTCGACGAGCGCGACTACTTCAGCATCATGAAGTACACGCTGCGCATGGACGAGCTGCTCACGCGGCACATCGCGGTCATGGACAGCTTCGATCCCGAGAAGCGCGTCGGACTCATCGTCGACGAGTGGGGCATCTGGACGGCGGTCGAACTCGGCACCAACCCCGGCTTCCTGTATCAGCAGAACAGCCTGCGCGACGCATTGCTCGCGGCAGTCAATTTCGATATCTTCAACCGCCACGGCGACCGCGTGCGCATGACGAACATCGCGCAGACCGTCAACGTGCTGCAATCCGTGATCTTGACCGACGGCGCGAAGATGCTCAAGACCCCGACCTACTACGCGTTCCTACTCTACACCGTGCATCATGACGCGACGTATCTGCCGTTGCACTTCGAGTCCCCACTCTACGTGTGTGAAGGCGAGGGTGACGGCATCCCTGCGATCCACGCGACCGCGTCGCAGCGTGGCGACGGCGTGATCCACATCACCGCGACCAACCTCGATCCGGGCGTCGCGCACGACGTCGTGTTCAACCTCGGCGGCGCGGCAGTTGCAGGCGTGGCGGCGCAGATCCTCACGGGCGACGCGGTCAACGCGATCAATACGTTCGAGTGCGAGAACGTGTGTGTCAAGCCATACGACGGCGCGACGGTACGCGATGGCGCAGTGGCAGTACAGCTGCCGCCCAAGTCGTTGGTGCAGCTGACGTTGCGGTAAGCGGCGACAGCATAGCCAAGTTGTACGCAAACACCGCCACAGTACGTGGCGGTGTTTGCGTTTGCTCCGTTTATTCCGCAATCGTTGCATCCATCACGACATACTCACCCGGCTGTGCGATCTCCAACATCGCGACGCCCCTCTCCACTGTCGGGTCGCGGCAGTGTGCCGTTCTGCTTCTTGAACGCGGACAGCATATCAAATTTTATGCGGTTTGTGAATCACATCAAAGCGCCAAAATATGCGACTCCTTCATATATGCATGGGCTTGTACATATACTAATAATACATACTGCAAAAAAATCATGGTGAACCTATGAATAAACTCGACATAGCCTCGGCGTTCCCGCGATACCCATCGCGCCGCGCGTCCGAGAGCGATACGCGACAGCGTATGCCGCGCATCCTCTGGCAGGCGTTCGCCGCGACCGCGCTGCTCATCGCGATCAGCTTGATCCGCGTCAGCGGCGATCGCACCCTTAAGACCGCAGCCGCCTACATCGATTACTACCTGAACTACAGCGTCGACCTCCAACAGACCGCGCAAACCTTGTCCCAAACCATCACCGAGGCGTTCAACGATTACGCAAAATAACGCGAATCATACGCAGCCATCATACCCACCCCTTCTCTATGATCCCACTCTTCGGCGAACGGTTGCGGCTCGATCCACTCTTGCCCCTGCTCGCGATACTCGCGGTGCTGTTTGGATTCTGGCGTAGCGTAGGACTCATGTACGCGTTCGTCGCGATCCACGAGTGCGCGCACATCGCCGCGGCCATCGCCTGCGGCGTACCTGTATACGGCGTCGACATCCAAGCGTTTGGCGTCGCACTCCGCGCCGACGTCACCGTGGGTTCGCCCGACGAGTGGCGCGTCGCACTCGCAGGGCCGCTGTGTTCGCTCGGGATCGCCGCCGTCTGCGCGTACCTGCACTACGCCAACCACTACAACGATACGCCGTACCTCGGCTACGCCGTCCTCAACGTCGCCATCGCCGCACTCAACCTGCTGCCCGCGATGCCACTCGACGGCGGGCGCGTACTCCGCGCGCTGCTCACGCAGCGGTACGGCGCACTCTACGCCTACCGCTACGCGCGCATGGTCACGCGATGGGTCATCGCATTGTGCGCGGCGGCCGGCATCTATGTAATCGCCTGTCTCAACAGCAAGGCGCTTCGCATACTCGCGACGGTTACATTGGCCGCGGGCGTCGTCGCTGCCTTGGTCTGGCTCGCCGTGGCCGAATTCCCGAAAGATGGCTC
>CAYPOE010000213.1:0-4220 GCA_964412285.1 uncultured Eubacteriales bacterium
CACGGAGGGTATTATCATGACGGTAGGATATATCAGGGTATCAACTCAAGACCAGCATACAGAACGCCAAGAAGAATTGATGCGCGAACTCGGTATCAAGAATATCTTTATCGAGAAGGTCAGCGGCAAGTCTATGGCGCGTCCCAAGCTGCAAGCAATGCTTGAAGTGGTAACAGAGGGTGACACCGTCATCATCGAGAGCTACAGCCGATTGGCTCGCAGCACAAAAGACCTGCTGCACATCGTCGAAACCTTGAAGGCCAAGGGCGTTACGTTGATCAGTCACAAGGAGCAGATCGACACATCCACGGCGGCAGGAAACTTGCTCCTCACCATACTTGCGGGTTTGTCGCAGTTTGAACGCGAATGTATGCTCGAACGACAGTCGGAAGGCATCGCCATCGCCAAGGCCGAGGGAAAGTATAAGGGGCGTAAGCCCATCAGCTTCGACAGCAACCAATGGGAGAAGCTATACCCCCGTTGGAAGTCCGGCGAGATCACAGCGGTATACATGATGAAGCAGCTCGATCTGCAACCCCGTACGTTTTACCGCCGGGTGAAAGAATATGAATCAAGCAAGGCATAAGGGCGAACAGCCCTTTTTTATTGGAGCGAACATGGCAGAAGCTACTAAGATTTCATTGCGAGAAGTAGTTGGCGACGGATATGATGATTTCATGCGCAGTCGTCATCGTTACGATGTCGTCAAGGGAAGTCGTGGCAGTAAGAAGTCCACTACCATGGCACTACGCAGCATCAAGCGCATGATGGAGTACCCGGATGCCAACATGCTGGTTGTACGAAAGGTCTTCCGCACGCTGAAAGACTCATGCTTCACACAGCTCAAATGGGCAACGCAGCGGTTAAAGGTAGCGCACCTATGGGAGTTTCGTGAGTCGCCATTAGAGATGACGTATACCCCAACTGGGCAAAAGATCTACTTCCGTGGCTTGGATGATCCGCTGAAGATCACGTCTATCACCGTGCCCCGAGGATACCTATGTTGGCTATGGATCGAAGAGGCCTACGAGATCAGCAACGAGGCCGACTTCGATATGCTCAACGAGTCGATCCGTGGCGACATCACGCAGCTGTCCTTATTCGACGCAGAGGAGCCTCCTGACGCGCCCATCGGGCGCGGCCGGAAGCTGTTCAAACAGACCACGCTAACGTTCAACCCCTGGAATGAACGCCACTGGTTGAAGGCAAGGTTCTTCGATCGGGTATCGCCTGATGTGTTTACCCTGACGACCAACTATCTGTGTAACAAATGGCTCGACGCTGTCGACCGTGCAAACTTTGAGTATATGCGCGAGCATAACCCGGCGCGTTACCGTGTAGCAGGCCTCGGGGAGTGGGGCATCGTCGAGGGATTGATCTACACAGACTGGGTCGAAGAGGACTTTAACCCCGCTGACATACGGCGTATGTCAGGCGTGCGTGCGGTGTTTGGGTTAGATTTTGGCTACACGAACGACCCGTCAACGCTGTTCTGCGGCCTGATAGATCAACAGACTAAAACGTTATATGTCTACGATGAGATGTATGAGAAGGGTCTGTCCAACGAAGCCATCTACAATCACATCCAGGTCATGGGTTACGCTCGGGAACGCATTGTCGCAGACAGCGCCGAACCTAAGTCCATAGACCGCCTACGGTCGCTGGGTATGTCTCGGATCGTCCCGGCCGTCAAAGGCCCGGACAGCGTCGCCGCCGGGATCGACTTCCTGCAGGATTATCATTTTGTCGTTCACCCACGCTGTGTGAACTTCATCACGGAGCTGGGGAACTATAGTTGGGGAACGGACAGGCAGGGCAAAAAGTTGAATGTGCCAGTGGATGACTTCAACCACTTGATGGACGCGATGCGCTACGCCGTGCGCGATATGCTGCGCAAGCGCCGTCGGTCGCTGCTGGAGGTATATAAGTGATGTATACTGGACACACGTGGCAGGATTATACCGCTGTCCCCGATAGTGGAAAACTACAGTTCATCGTTGAAACGTTACGCGACTATCGCGATTCGGCCATGTACACCTCGGCCATCGACGCCGATGCGTACGCCGACGGCCGCAACACGCACATCATGAACATGAAGCCCATACGGTTTCATAGCTCCACGCGTGAAGCACACCTCAACAGAATCCCAACCAACATATTCGGGCGGCTGCTGATACAGCTGACGCAGTACCTCTTAGTAAATGGTGTGACCGTAGACGACAAACCGTCCCGCGAAATATTCAGCTACGGATTCGATAAAACCATGCAAGACATCGCATACAATGCGCTGAAGCACGGTGTAGCCTACGGATTCTACAACAATGATACCGCCATACTATTCCGCGCGACGGAGTATGTCCCGCTGTTGGACGAGCGCAGCGGCGACTGTATGCTGGGGATACGGTTTTGGCAGCTGAACGACAAGAAGCCACTGTATTTCCAAGTGTATGAAGCAGACGGCGTTACCGAATACGCCATGTCGAGTGACAAAAAGATCACGTCAGTCAGCGAAAAGCAGCCATACGTCCGCACGATACGCAGTGACGCATTAGGTAGTAAAGTTGTTGAAACAGGCAACTACGGTGTCCTGCCCATCATCCCTATGTTGGGAAATGCAGCGGGGACGTCGGAACTGACACCCAACATCAAATCCAAAATTGATGCGTATGATGAGATCAATTCAAGGTTCGTCACGTTCCTCAACCGCACAGCTACCGTGATCTGGTTGATAAATAATGTCGGCGGCCAACCCGAGGACATCAAACAGATGGTCGAAGAGTTGGAAACATTAGGCATTGCCATGAACGAGTCCGGCGAAATGTCCGCCACGCCGCAGGTTATGAATATCAGCCCAGACAGCCGACAGACCATGTTAGATCGCTTAGAGTCGGATATTTACAGCGATTTCATGGCATTAAACCTGCACAGCATTACAGGCGGTTCACTGACGAATGTCGCCATTAAAACAGCTACCGCTAACTTGGACATGCGCGCCAACGCATTGGAATGGCAGGTATTCACGTTTATGCAGAAGCTGCTGGCGCTGCATGGCGTGCAATCTGAAAATATCGCGATACGTCGCCAGACCATCGCCAACGACGCGGAGACCGTCACGATGATCTACCAATCCCGCGCCGACATCGACCAGCGTACGGCGTTGAATAAAAATCCTCTGATTTCGCAGGATGAGGTCGACAAGATTTTGGCCAACACGGATGCCGATGAAAACACCGGCCTCGACGACCTGCAGAAGTTGCAGGAAGAGATCAACGTGCTAAAGGCAGGCGGAGAGAATGGATAAAGCCGTCCGCATAGGAGACACGATCGAACGCGAGCTCATGCAACGCGTGACCGAGGTGTACAACGACTCGCTCAAACGGGCGCTGAAGAATCAAGCGGATTTCTTGCGCAAGATCGACCGCATCGACGAGCTTGCGAAGTCGCTACCTAAAAATTGGACACCCGAGCAGGTCGCTGCATGGAAGCAGGGCTATTACGCCGAGGCACTGCGTCAGCAGCGTGTCATAGAGGGCATATCGCGTGATCTGGCCAATGCGGGTAAAACTGCCGCCGATATGATCCGAGGCCGTATGACAGACGTGTACGCCGTCAATCGCAGCTACACGGCCGACGTCATACGCGGCTCCGTGCCATCGGCCGACTTTACCGCCTACAACAGGAATGAGATCCGTGCGATTACGCTATCGGAGCAGAGTCCATTTAGCAGGATCGCATATCGCAACCTCGGCAGCGATGCAGTGATCGTCAAGCGGCTCGGCAATCAACTCGCGCAGTCCGTCATACTCGGTGAGGATCAGCGCAAAGTCATCAAGCGCATCCGCGAGGTAACTGGGCAATCGGTAAAACAAGCGCGTCGCGTTGCCCAGACGGAGCGCACGCGCGTGCAGTCGCAGGCTCGTCAGGACACCATGCGCGAAGGTGCTGCGATGGGCATCCTAATGAGCAAGAAGTGGTCGACACGTATGGTGAATAGCCGCGAGCTCCACGTCATGACCAACGGCGAAGTGGTCGGCTACCATGAAACGTTCGGCAACGGCCTACGATTTCCAGGAGACCCCGATGGTAGTGCCGCGAACGTCATCAACTGTCATTGTGTCGTGATCCCGAAGGTGTTTACAAGCCATGATGAGATGAATCGGTCAATTGTTGAAGGCAAGGCAGTCGCCGCAAAGAGCTATGAGAAGTGGACGAGTGACCAT
>CAYPOE010000214.1:0-4195 GCA_964412285.1 uncultured Eubacteriales bacterium
ACCCCGGGCGAAGCGATGAGGTGCGGCGCGTTGAAGATCGACTCCTTGCCGGTCGAGAGCATAAAGCCCCATTCTGCGGTCGGAGGTTGTACGCCCAGTCCCAAGAAGCCGAGCGCGGCTGTCGTGAGGATCGTGCCCGAGATCGACATCGTCGCACTGACGATGATGGGCGCCAAGATGTTGGGCAAGATGTGCTTGAACATGATGGACAGGTCGTTGCAACCAATCGCGCGCGCCGCCTGTACATAATCGCTCTCCTTCGCGGACATCGCCGTCGCGCGCACGATGCGCACGCCGCCCGGGATGCCTACGATCGTGATCGCAAGTATGGCGTTCTCCAAGCCCTTTCCAAATACGCTCATGAAGATGATAGCGAGCAGGATGCCGGGGAACGCGAGGATCATATCCAACAGGCGCATGGCGATGGTGTCAACCATGCCGCCGTAGTACGCGACGACCAATCCGATGATGGTGCTGATCGACGTCGATATGGCGACGGCAACAAAGCCTACGGTCAACGATACGCGCGCGCCGTAGAAGATGCGCGACAGTATGTCGCGTCCATTCTCGTCGCAACCGAGCCAATGTTCGGCCGAAGGGCCGGCGCGCATCGATTGAAACTCCCCAATGTATGGATCGTACGGCGATATCTTATCCGCGAAGATCGCGATCAACGCTATGATCACGAGTACAAATAAACTTACGAGGGCCAACTTATTCTTACAGAACCGCTTGACGATGTCTTTGAACATCGAGGGCGGCTTTTCTTGCAGCAGGTCGTTCTCGTCTATGATGTCGAGATTCTGTTTGAGATTCACTGGGTTTGCCAACTATATAACCTCCTCTGTTGTGCATGGAAAACCAAGACGCCGTTCTTGCAAAATGCGAGATGCGTTTGGTTACGAGTGGCGTATCTTTGGATCGAGGTAGCCGTAGAGTATATCGACGAGCAGATTCGCCAGCACGAAGCTCGCCGCCAATACGACTGCGCCGGCTTGCACCACCGCGTAATCCGATTGACCGATGCCGTTTACCATGTAGGTTCCGACGCCCGGCCATGAGAATATGGTTTCTGTGAGCACGGCGCCGCCCACGATGCCGCCGAGCTGCAAGCCCAACGCGGTTACGATGGGGATCGACGCATTTTTCAGGGCGTGCTTGATGATGACGACCCCTTCCTTCAGGCCCTTTGAACGCGCTGTCCGTATGTAATCTTGGCGAATGACCTCGAGCATAGTGGAGCGCGTGAGCCTTGCGGTACCCGCCGCGGATATGACGCCGATGCAGAAAGCAGGCAGGATGATGTGTTTGATGCTTGCGACCAACGCTTCGATGTTGCCTGTGAGTATGCTATCTAAGATATAAAAGCCCGTGATTTGCGTCAGATTGATGTTGATGGGCAATCTACCCGAGACGGGTAGCCACCCCAAATTGACGCTAAAGGTGATGATGAGCATGAGTCCCAGCCAGAAGACAGGCAGCGACGCGCCGATCAAACCGCCGAACATGCTCAGGCGGTCGAACCACGAATTTTGGAATACGGCCGAGATGATACCGACTGTGATGCCGATCAAGGTACTGATGATCATGGCCGTGATGCCGAGTTCCAACGTGGCCGGCATACGCTTGACAATCTCGGGGAATACGGGCAGCTTGGAGTGCAGCGACGTACCGAAATCGCCGGTCAACGCATGTTGGAGAAACTTGCCGTACTGCACAATGACGGGTTCATTTAACCCCAAGTACTCGCGCAGCGCCGCGATCTTCTCGCCGGTGGCCTCTTGCCCGAGGAGCAGACCGACGGGGTCGGGCGCGAATATCCTCATTACAAAAAACACGATCGTTAAGATACCCAACAGTACAGGTATGGCCATTAACAAGCGTTTGATGATAAATTTGATCATAACAACAAAAACCCCCGAACATAGTGAATCTATAGAAGTCGCCCCACGGAATCATAGTTCTGCGATTCCGTGGGGGGCTCCGTTTGCTGTGTCTCGCTATAGGATTGCTGCTTATTTCTTGGCTTTACCGATCTTCCACCAGTAGTTGACGCCGAACCAACCGATGACGCCTTCGGGGTCGATGAGGTTGGGTTGGTTAGCCCAGAGCGATACGTGCTGCTCTAAGAATACGATGGGGGCGTCGTCGTTGAGGATCTGCGCCGACTTGGCGTACAGTTCAGCCTGCTTCGCCACGTCACCCGTCGTGCGCGCTTCGTTGACCAACGCGTCAAACTCGGGATTCTTATACTTGGGGATATTCAAACCGCCGGCAACTGCATTCTGCGACGTAAAGAGCTGCGCCATATAGGAGGTGTCGTTGGAAGCTGCGCCCCAGTTTCTGCCGATCATATCATAGTCGGGCGTCTCCATCAGACCCTTGGTCAGCCAGTCGGGTCGCGCCAACAGCTGTACGTCGACCTTGATGCCGATTTTTGCCAATTCCATCTGGATGGCGACAGCCATCTGTGCGTTCCACGGCTCGTTTCTCGAGATATAGCTCACGGTGAAACGCTGTCCGTTTTCATCCTTGGGGAAGCCAGCCTCGTCTAACAGCGCCTCGGCTTTGGCTACGTCGTACTCGTATGTCTGGAAGTCGACGCCTACGCCGCCCACCATGTTCGGCGGAATGTAGGACTTGGCGACTTGGTTACGGCCTTGGTATACGCCTTCGACCATGGACTTGATGTCGAGCGCGTGCCAGATGGCTTGACGTACTTTTTCGTCCTTGAAGTACTGGTTGTTCTCGTAATCTGCGAATACTACATAGGAATAAGCGGGGTGCGGACGGGAATTGACTGTGTAGCCCGACTTCTCGATTTGCGTGATGTCGCTGATCGGTAAGCTCTGCAGGCTATCCAGCGTACCTGCCAAGAATTCGCTCGTAGCAACGGCGGGTTCTTTGATGACGCGCATAACCACGCCTGCATTCTGCACTTCGCCGCCGAAGTAGTCGTCGTTACGTTCCAACTTGATGTGCTGGTCGGCGACCCATTCAACAAACTTGTAGGGGCCTGCGCCGACGGGATTTCTCCTGAAACCCTCGGGATCCTTCTGCCAAGCTGTCGGGGATACCAGACCGCAGCCGTTGGGCATTGCGAGGTAGATCGGCAGTGTACCATCCGACTCGCTGAGCTTGAATACGACGGTATACTTATCCGGCGCTTCGATCGATGTGACCTTGCCGAATATGGTCTGCGCGTACGGCATATCGGGGGTTGCGTTGGCGCCGACCTGTCTGTCGTAATTCCACTTGACCGCTTCGGCGTCGCAATCCGTGCCGTCGTGGAACTTCACGCCTTCACGAATCTTGAATGTATACTCCGTGGATTCTTCATTCACGGTATAGCTTTCCGCAATACCCGGCGCCAACTGGAAGTTCTTGTCCGTATCCATCAGCGGAGGCATGATGAAACCCAAGATACCACCCTGTCCGTCCGACGTCAAAGCGGGATCCAAGTTGGTGAAATCACTACCCAAGTGCAGGTTGATGATTGCATCAGGATCGGCTTCGCCTTCGTTGAGCGTGCCTTGCAGTTCAGACTTGCCTTCTGTCTTTATCTCTGATGCGGGTTCTGCTTCTTTTGTTTCAGTAGTCGTCTCAGTCTTTTCTTCTGTTTCTGTCGTTTCAGTCTTTGTTGCATCGGTACTTGCTGTGTCGGTGGTCTTTGTGTTGTCTGTCGTCGATGTGCCGCTATTGCCGCAACCCGTCAACATAACCACCACCAACGCCAGTGCAAGCAATAATGCCACGGCTTTTCTGGTGCTCATCCATGCTCCTCCATGATCAATATTTATTTTTTTGATTCGCAGGCTGTCTTGATATAAATAATAAATCGCATCATACAGAATCATACAGAATCATGTAATACTACTATAAATATCGTACAACCCATTTTCTATTTTAACATAACCGTTATAGGGTGTCAACATCATTCGATACGAACGCGTCAAAACGCCTGCGTTTTCAACACACATTGACACGACAAACAATCGGGTGGAAACGAGAAAGCGATGCGCCATCGCCATACCGTCATACAACGATTATACAACAGGCCACCGGATATTTCAACAGGAGGATCATACCATATGTCACGTATGAAATCGTTTCCGCAGCTCTTCTTTCAGACTTTGCTCTGCAAAGATATACAGTCCGATCGATATGATTATGCACGTGAGGGTGGCCGCCATGC